>NZ_CP021323.1:3300000-3584631 GCF_002155145.1 Kushneria konosiri | reverse complement strand
CCTGGAAGTCGACCGATACCAGCTCGCCCTCGACTCGCGGACGGATGTCGATGCTTGAAAGCGAGCGCACCGTGCCCAGCGCGCTCAGAGTAATCGGAAAGTCCCCCTGGCGCGCGGTAACGGCGGCGACCGCCGCGCGAGGCATACCGCTGTCCTGGGCTGTATTGCCCTCGCTATCCGAATTGTCGCGCAGAAAAAGCCACCACAGTGCGATAAGACCGATCAGAACCAGTAGCGTCCAGAAAAGCACACGCTTGATGGCAATACGGCGCGTTGAAGAATGAGACATGCATTTACTTCCGTTGTCAGGCGGCTGTTTTCGCGCGACAGGCCACCAGACAGGCGCCTATTGGCGGAAAATATCAGGGTAACGCTTTTATCGAGGATGGCTGAAGTATTCAGGGCCTCTTTCGCGGGGCGGTCAACGACGCATGAAATGCCGTTTTTATTCCTAAAGCGGCCAGTCTAACGCATCGTCAGGAATCCTGGCCTGAAAGGTAGATTGTCGTCAGGGCATTGTAACGGACTGGAAATGTAGTTTAACTACACCCTTGAGACAATTCGAATAGACTGACCCCTTCCCACTCGAGACCGTGACAGGTGAGGTTTTCATGCACACCACCCTGACCCGCGTAACCCAGCGCATCATCGAACGATCTGCCTCACGTCGTGCCCTGTATGAAGCTCGAATGCAGGCCCAGCATCGCCGTGGTGTTCATCGTGGTGCGCTTGACTGCGGCAATCTGGCCCATGGCTTTGCCGCCTGCAGTGCCTCCGACAAGCAGCAGCTCAAGATGACCAATAGCGCCAATCTGGGCATCGTGACGTCCTACAACGATATGCTTTCGGCCCATCAGCCCTTTGAACGCTTCCCCGATGTCATTCGTGAGGCTGCCCGTCGCATGGGATCAACGGCACAGGTGGCCGGTGGTGTGCCGGCCATGTGTGATGGGGTTACCCAGGGCCAGCCGGGTATGGAGCTGTCGCTCTTTTCACGCGATAACATTGCTCGCGCAGCTGCCATCGGGCTTTCGCACAACATGTTCGATGCGGCCCTCTTTCTGGGCGTATGCGACAAGATTATCCCCGGTCTTTTCATTGCGGCTGCCCGGTTTGGGCATCTGCCGGCCGTCTTTGTTCCCGCAGGCCCCATGCCCAGCGGTCTGCCCAATAAGGAAAAGGCCCGTATCCGACAAAAATTTGCCGAGGGCAAGGTCGGGCGCGCCGAGCTGCTGGAGTCTGAATCGGCCTCCTATCATGCGCCGGGGACCTGTACCTTTTATGGCACGGCCAACTCCAATCAGCTGATGATGGAGATCATGGGGCTTCATCTGCCGGGATCATCGTTTGTTAACCCGAATACACCGCTGCGCGATGCCCTGACAGTGCATGCCACCGAGCGGGCCATCAAGAACTCCGAGCCGGGTGGGGGCTATCTGCCTTTCTGGCAGCAGATTGATGCGCGCGCCATCGTCAATGCCCTGGTTGGGCTGCTGGCTTCGGGCGGCTCTACCAACCATACCCTGCACCTGATTGCCATGGCGGGGGCGGCCGGCATTACCCTGAACTGGGATGACTTTGATGAGCTCTCCGCGGTGGTGCCCAGTCTGATGCATGTTTATCCGAGCGGGCAGGCGGATGTGAACCACTTTCACGCGGCGGGTGGCATGAGCGTGTTGATCCGGGAGCTGCTCAAGGGTGGTTTGCTGCATGGCGACATCCTGACCGCCACGGGCAAGACGCTGGCGGAAAGCTATACGCAGGAGCCCTTTCTTGAAGGGGAGCAGCTGGTGTGGCGCGAAGGCCCGGCACAGAGTCTCGATTCAGATGTGCTGACGGACATCGAACATCCCTTTTCGCCTACGGGTGGATTGGCGGTACTGGATGGCAATCTTGGGCGCGGCGTGATCAAGGTGTCGGCGGTCAAACCGGAATTTCGCATTATCGAAGCGCCGGTCAGGGTGTTTGCCGATCAGGAGGCGCTCAAGACGGCCTTCAATAACGGCGAGCTTGAGCGTGACGTCATTGCCGTCGTGCGTTTCCAGGGGCCGCGTGCCAACGGCATGCCCGAGCTTCACAAGCTCACACCCTATCTCGGCTCCCTGCTGGATCGAGGCTTTCGAGTCGCCCTCGTGACGGACGGCCGCATGTCCGGTGCGTCCGGCAAGGTGCCAGCCGCGATCCACATGACGCCTGAAGCGATGGACGGCGGGCCGCTGGCACGACTGCGTGATGGCGATATGGTGCGGCTGGACTCGGTCAACGGGCATCTTGAAGTGCTGATGGAGGCCGAAGAATTTGCCGCAAGGCCCTGCGCCCGGGCCGATCTTGAGCAATATCACCATGGACTGGGGCGCGAAATGTTTGCCGGCATGCGCCAGCTTGTCGGCAGTGCCGAGGAAGGGGCCAGCACGTTTGGCGGGTTCGAGGCGGCCGAAGTGTCGCCCATGTCAGCGGTTGAGCGACAGCACGCCCTGTCCTGAGCCAGTCAGGCTGGATAAAAAAACACCGGGCAAGGCCCGGTGTTTTTATTGAAAGCCCGACCATCGCCTATGAAACCGCTTTGGCTGTCTCGGCTTCACGGGCATTCTGGTTGGCCTTCTGCGCCGTGTAGAAGGGCACTTCGGTCAGCGGGGGAAGCGGCTTACGGTTGCGCACCACATCGGAGAGTTTCTCCGCCATCATGATGGTGGTGGCATTCAGGTTGCCGGTTACGATCACGGGCATCAGCGAGGCATCGATCACACGCAGGCCTTCCAGCCCATGCACGCGACCCTGGCCGTCGACCACGGCATCCGGGCCTTCGCCCATGCGGCAGCTGCCGCAGGGATGGTAGGCCGTTTCCGCATGGTTACGCACGAACTCATCGAGCTGCTCGTCACTCTGAACGTCCGGGCCGGGCGCAATTTCGCGGCCGCGATATGGGTCCATTGCCGGCTGTTCAATGATGCGCCGCGTCACGCGAATGGCATCCCGGAATTCTTCCCAGTCGCGCTCCTCACTCATGTAGTTAAAGAGAATGCCGGGCGCCTCCGAGGGATTGCGCGATTTGATTTTGATCCGGCCACGGCTTTTTGAGCGCATGGAGCCAACGTGGGCCTGAAAGCCATGGGCCTCCACGGCACTCTTGCCGTTGTAGCTTATCGCGCAGGGCAGGAAGTGATACTGCAGGTTGGGCCAGGCTTCGCCTTCATCGGTACGAATGAAACCGCCGGCTTCAAACTGGTTGCTGGCCCCGATTCCCCTGCCCTGAAACAGCCACTGCGCACCGATTTTGGGCTGGTTGTACCACTTCAGTGCCGAGTAGAGCGTGATGGGCTGCTTGCACTCGTATTGAATGTACATCTCCAGGTGGTCCTGCAGATTCTTGCCGACGCCTGGCAGGGCATGCACCACATCAATGCTCATTTCTTCGAGCCATTCGGGGTCGCCCACGCCTGAGCGCTGCAGAATGGCCGGAGAAGCGATAGCGCCGGCACACAGCAGCACTTCGCGACGGGCTCGCACCTGCTCATCATGGCCCTTGCGGGAGTAGGCAACGCCCGTGGCCCTTTTGCCTTCAAACAGAATGCGATCAGTCATCGCCCGGGTTTCGATGGTCAGATTGCTGCGATGCCGCGCGATGTCCAGATAGCCCCGGGCTGTCGAGGAGCGCCGTCCGTTGGGCGTGGTGGTACGATCCATTGGCCCGAAGCCTTCCTGCTTGTAGCCGTTGAGATCGTCGGTTTCCCCGTAACCTGCCTGCTTGCCGGCCTCGATAAAGGCGCGGTTAACCGGGTTGGTGGTCGGTTTGGGGGTCGCTACCTGCACCGGGCCATGATCGCCGTGATAATCATTGCCACCGATATCACGCGTTTCGGATTTCTTGTAGTAGGGCAGGCAGTGGGCGTAACTCCAGTCATCAAGACCGGGCAGCTCGGCCCAGCCTTCCAGATCCATGGCATTACCGCGGATGTAGCACATGCCGTTGATCAGTGATGAGCCCCCAAGACCCTTGCCACGACCGCATTCCATGCGACGGTTGTTCATGAAGGGTTCGGGATCGGTCTCAAAGGCCCAGTTGTACTGTTTGCCCTGTAGCGGATAGGCCAGCGCTGCCGGCATCTGGGTACGAAAGTCCAGCCGATAGTCCGGGCCACCGGCTTCCAGCAGCAAAACGGTCACATCATCGTCTTCGGTCAGGCGCGCAGCCAGCACATTGCCGGCGGAACCGGCGCCGATGATGATGTAGTCATATTCACGGGTGTGAGCCATAAAGCCCTCCTGGCGTGCCTTGAACAGGTGATCGACAGTGGCAGGCATCTCGCGGATGCCTGCGGCTTTAAAATGAAACGTTGCTGCGTCTAGAACGCTGATTCAAAGGGGCCCATCTCGATCTGGATCGACTTGACCCTTGTGTAGTGTGCAAGCGTCAGCAGACCGTTTTCACGGCCCACACCGGATTGCTTGTAGCCACCTACAGGCATCTGTGCCGGGCTGTCGCCCCAGGTATTGATCCAGCAGATACCGGCTTCAAGCTGATGCACGACGCGATGCGCACGGTTGAGTCCTTCGGTGAATAGCCCCGCGGCCAGTCCGTATTGAGTGTCATTGGCGCGACGAATGACCTCTTCTTCATCATCAAAGGCCAGAATCGACATGACGGGGCCAAAGATCTCTTCTTTCACGATCCGCATCTCATCGTGGCAGTCAGTAAAGATGGTCGGTGCTACAAAGGCGCCCTGGCCGAAATGGCCATCGGTCAGGCGGTCACCGCCCACCAGCAAACGCGCGCCATCCTGCTTGCCAGCTTCAAGGTATTCACAGACCTTTTCCATGTGCTCGAAGCTGACCAGCGGGCCGAAATTGGTTGTCGGGTCCAGGGGATCGCCGGCCTTGACCCGCTCGACGCGCTCAAGCAGTTTCGCCTCAAAGGCTTCCTTGATCGAACGTTCGACAAACACACGGGTGCCGTTGGTGCAGACCTGACCGGTGGAGTAAAAATTGGCCATCATGGCGCCATCTGCGGCACGGTCCAGGTCGGCATCGGCGAAGACAATCAGGGGAGACTTGCCGCCCAGCTCCATGGTGACTTCCTTCAGGGAGGAAGAGGCTGAAGAAGACATGACCTTTTTGCCGGTACCCACCTCGCCGGTAAAGGAGATCTTGTCGATGCCCTGGTGCTCGGTCAGCATGGCGCCGACACGGCCATCGCCCTGTACCACATTGAAAACGCCATCAGGCAGGCCGGCTTCAGTGAAGATTTCCGCAAGCATCAACGTGGTCAACGGCGTGACCTCGCTTGGCTTCAGGATCATGGCGTTGCCGGTGGCCAGTGCCGGTGCCGATTTCCAGCAGGCAATCTGGATCGGATAGTTCCAGGCGCCGATCCCCGCACACACGCCCAGTGGCTCACGTCTTGTGTAGGCAAAGGAGTCTGCACGAATGGGAATCTGCTCGCCTTCAACGGCGGCTGCAAGGCCTGCATAGTATTCGAGCTGATCGGCACCGGTGATGATGTCCACAGCCGTGGTCTCGCTCAGGGGTTTACCCGTGTCCATCGATTCGATACGAGCGATGTCGTCGTTTCTTTCGCGCAGCAGTGCTACCGCACGATTAAGAATTCGGGCGCGCTCAACGCCGGTCATCGATGCCCAGACCTTCTGGCCACGCCGTGCTGATTCAACCGCCCGGTCGACATCTTCCTGTGAGGCCTGCTGGACGTCGGCCAGTACCTCTCCGTTATAAGGATTGATGGACTGAAAGGTCTCGCCAGAGGTCGCATCAACGCGCTTGCCATCAATGTAGAGCTGTTGAGTATCGAAAACGGCCATGGGGCCTCCCGGATAAACGTGAATTTGAAATGCCAAAAGGGCATAGGGCGTCAGGCGTTATCGCTGTCAGCAAGTTGTTCATCGACGTAGCGGCAGGCCAGCCACACGGCGTTTGAAACATCGAACTTCTCGGGTGAAAGCGCACCACGCAGCCACAGCCCATCAATCAATGCGGCCAGTCCGCGAGCGGCCGTACGTGCTCTAGCAGGTGCCAGATGTTTTCTGAACTGATAGCTGATATTGGAATACAGGCGACGATCATTGACCCGCTGCAGTCGTTGTAGGTCCGGCTTGTGCATGCTGGTGGTCCAGAAGGCCAGCCATGTCTTCATGACTGCCTGACTGACCTGGCTGCGATCAAAGTTACCCTCCACGATTGCGTAGAGGTGAGCTCTGGCATCACTACCGTTCAGGGTGTCACGTCGCCGGGCCACTGACGCACCGAGATCGGCGAGAATGTGGCGCATGGTGGCTTCAAGAAGTCCATCCTTGCCGCCAAAGTAGTGACTGATGATGCCGGCAGATACGCCTGCCCGACGCGAGATCTGCATGATGGTGCTGTCGGCCAGGCCTGCTTCATCGATCGTTGCCATGGTGGCATCAATCAGTTGTTGCCGACGAATGGGCTCCATACCTACCTTGGGCACTGGTCGCCTCTCCTGTTGTAGTCGCCTGTATGAGATTCAGGGTAGCCATTTTTTATTGAACGATCAATCAATAAAATAGTGGCCGGCTCTGAGTGATCGTTGATATGTTACATGCCCGAGTAAAGAATAAACCCACATGATCTGCAGAGTGATCTTTCTTGAGCCTTCAATGGTGGTAAAAACCGCCGACAATATCTTTTGTGGATGATCGTGTTCGAGTCCGGGTTGAAAGGATTGGCATGCCGGTAGTGCTTCTGTACAATACGTCCGGTCGCATGGCTACGTAGCTCAGCTGGTTAGAGCACATCACTCATAATGATGGGGTCCCCTGTTCGAATCAGGGCGTAGCCACCAGCGACAGGTATTATTGATGTCATTAATAATACCGGGGTCTTTATCAGGGCCTTGACGTTTTTTCTGAAATACGTATACTACGCCGCGTATTCGGAAGACATTCCCCGATAGCTCAGTTGGTAGAGCAAATGACTGTTAATCATTGGGTCACAGGTTCGAGTCCTGTTCGGGGAGCCAAAAATTCTGATACTGTTGTTCCCTGATAGCTCAGTTGGTAGAGCAAATGACTGTTAATCATTGGGTCGCAGGTTCGAGTCCTGCTCAGGGAGCCATCAATCACGGATTTTTAAAAAATCCGTAACTCTTGAAAATCCTGCCTCTCGATTACCTTCCTGAATTAATCAAACATACCCGCTTCAATTTTATATCCGTATTACTTAATTAAAGTTTGGCCAGACCCTCCGGCTATAACCTGTTTGACTCGATAAATCGCCTTTGTTATAAGAAATATACGTCTGTAGCATAAAGCGATTCTTGCCGACTTCTTTTGAATCACTGTCTTATGATCTTGTTAGCGCTTTCTCGTATAGCCTGATCATCGATCAGGGAAAGCCTGTTTGAGCGCTGATCAACAGACCTCATGCCTCCTTGTCGTTTGTACCGATGTGTTGAGTCTATATTTGCCGCGCCATTTTTTTCTGTCGTATTGTTTATCCATGTTCTTGGCACGATGATTTTATCCGTAACGTCAATAATTTCAGGAATGTAAAAGAATGCCTCGTGAGAGAAACCTGTCCATCAAGGACAAGTGGTCACTTGATAACCAGCTTGGTGAGATGCTGAGAAGCCTCGATAAGCAGGAGCCCGCAAGACCTGTCTTTCTGGAAGAACTCGAAACGCTTATGAAGAACTACGATATGAGTCAGGATGACACCATTAAAATATTAAAACTAATGCAGTAGTCATAATTGGATTGGTGTTTTTATTACCTTTTATTTTTTTAAGTTGTACGTTTATATCCAGGCTAGGTTTTTCCGGTCATAAAAAAGGGCTGCCTGTTGCAACAGGCAGCCCTTTTTAAATGTGATTATGATCGCCTGAGGGAAGGCTACTGCTTGCGATCCTTGTTTGTCATTAGAACATAATCAAGCAGAATCTCGGCGCTCTCATCCAGCCCTGCCTGCTGAATGGGTGATTCATATTCTGCGTTCTCTCCATTTTGCAACGCTTCATCGCGTGCATCGGTCCACGTATTAATTTCCGGCAGGCCCAGTGCGCGGCGTCGCTGATTCTCAAGCGCCAGCTGTTCGGCCTCCTGAGCTTCCATCTCTCGCTTTCTCTGCTCGCGGTTAAGGCTTACGGTATTGTTCTGGGCCTGAAACTGCTCGGCCAGCTGCGCCTCACGCGTCAGATAATGGAAATTGGGATTGTTCTGAGCGCGCTGCTCATGCTTTTGCCTGAGCTGCTCGATAAACTGCCAGGGTTCACCATACGTTCTGTAGCTGACCGGGCGCACCGTATCCCAGGCCAGGGCATTATCGAGCGCACTTTCACCAATTTCTTCCTTGTCGATGAGGCTGGGGAAACCGATATCCGGCTCTACGCCTCGCAGCTGAGTGCTTTCTCCCGAGATTCGATAGAATTTGGCGCGAGTAAGTTTGAGCTCGCCATGACTCAAATCACTAAGGGTCTGAACCGTTCCCTTGCCAAAGGTCTGGTTGCCAAGTATCAGGCCGCGACCGTAATCCTGGATGGCGCCTGCAAAAATCTCTGATGCTGATGCCGAAAGTCTGTCCACCAGAACGGCCAGCGGTCCATCATAGGTGGCGCCTCGATCCGTATCGCCATAGAGACTGATACGGCCGCGAGCATCACGGACCTGTACGGTCGGGCCGCGATCAATAAACAGGCCCACCATCGAATTGGCTTCCTGCAGCGCACCGCCACCGTTGCCGCGCATATCCAGCACAATGCCTTCCACGTTCTGAGCTTTCAGCTTGGCGATTAGCTGAGCGACATCGCGTGTCGAGCTGCGATAGTTCTTGTCACCTGCCTGATAGGCATCAAAGTCGACATAAAAGGCCGGCACCTTGATAACACCGATACGATGGGTTTCTCCATCACGGTGCGACTCAATGACTCGGCTGCTGGCCGCCTGATCCTCAAGGCTGACGGTGTCGCGGGTAATTTCGATGGTACGGGTCTGTGTGACATCAACCGCCTTGGCCGGAATGATTTCCAGGCGCACCTTCGAGCCTTTCGGGCCCCGAATATGATCGACCACTTCATCCAGTCGCATGCCGATGACGCTGATCATTTCACCCTTGTCGCCATCGCCTACCGCCACAATGCGATCGGCCGGCTTGAGCTGTCCACTTCGCTCGGCAGGGCCACCGGATACCAGACTGGAAACCCGAACGTATTCGCTATCCTGCTGGAGCAGGGCGCCAATGCCTTCCAGCGACAGTTTCATCTGGATATCAAAGGACTCACCGCGACTGGGGGAGAGATATTCGGAATGGGGATCGATGGAGCCCGTGGCGGCGTTAAGCACAACACTCAATACATCTTCAGTGTTGGTCTGCTGGACGCGTGAGAGCTGGCTTTTATAGCGGTCAGCCAGCTGACTTGCGATTTTGTCGTTGGACATCATTTTGCCGTCATCGCCTGTGGCCGAATCGGTCGTCGGGGTTTTGGCGGGGATGGTGGCAATTTCGGAAAGTACGCTGGTATCAACGACCGGCTGATCCGGCGATGTCTCAGGGGCCAGCGAGAGAGTCAATGCTGCGTTCTTGAGCCGTCGACGCCAGAGATCGTCCAGCTCATGCTGGTTTTCTGCCCAATTGGCGTCTTCCAGATTGGTCGGCAGGCGCTCATTGCTTGTGAAATCAAAATCAGGCTGATTTTCAAGCCGGTCGATCAGCCATTCAAGCCGACTTTCGAGTCGCGACTGATAGAGATTATAAAACGCATAAACACGATCCAGATCCCCCTCGACCAGCATTTCATCAAGGCTTGTTCGCAGATCGCCATACTGCGCGATATCTTCACGAGTAAGATAGGCATGCTGGGAATCCAGAAGCTTCAGCATGCGGTTGAAGACCTTGTCTGCCCAGCCATTGTTGAGCGTTACAGGTTCATAGTGACCATATTCCAGTGATTGAATGACTTCTCGAGACGCCTGTCGCCCCTCGTCGGTCGGCTTGATTGCCTCTTCGCCCATTGCGGGCAGGGCAGTCAAAAGGCACAGAGCGAACACCGCAATATTGCGGGCTGGGGCAAACAGGCTCATCAAGGAAGCACTCCCGGGTTCATGTACACTTTATGTTCTGTAATGAGATTAAAAGGGTCTGTTGCAGGTCAGCAGGCAGGGCCATGATTGTAGCAGCCCGACGTGCCGATCACCGATAGGTAGTATGGGAGAATTACGTGTTTCATTCTTCGACAATTACTGATTTATTCGATTTTCTCAAGTATTCCCCTACACCCTGGCACTCTGTCAGGGAGATGGCCCTGCGTTTTGAAGCCGCCGGTTTTGCAGCGCTGGATGAAACACAGCCCTGGCAACTTGAGCCCGGCAAGCGCTATTACTGTTCTCGTGCCGGCGGTGCGCTGGTGGCCTTTCAGCTCCCCGAAGGCCCGCTTGAAGCGCTTCGCATGATCGGTGCTCATACGGATAGCCCGGCACTACGTCTAAAGCCCCAGCCCGTACAGATGTCGGCGCACTGGATGCAGCTGGGCGTCGAGGTCTACGGAGGGGCTCTGCTGGCTCCCTGGTTTGATCGCGATCTGGCCGTCGCCGGTCGTGTGTATCTGCGTGATGGCGAGGGCCAGCTCAAGGAGGAGCTTTTCCGGGTTGACCGACCGGTCGCCATCATTCCAAGCCTTGCCATCCATTTGGATCGCGACGTCAATCAGGGCAAGGCGCTCAATGCTCAGACGCAAATGGCCCCCGTCGTCTGGCAGGCAGGGTCTGAGCAGACACCGCCGTCGATTGAATCGCTGCTCAAGCGCTGGCTGGCTGATCAATACGACCCTGACGATATCGGCATCGTCGACTATGAGTTGAGTTTTTACGACGCACAGCCACCGTCGCAGTTGGGACTTGAGGGAGAAATGATCAGCGGGGCGCGTCTGGACAATCTGCTGTCATGCTACTGCGGCATGCGTGCATTGATGGAAAGTGACGGCACCCAAGGGGCGCTTTTCATTGCCAATGATCACGAAGAGATTGGCAGCGGTAGTCCCGGTGGGGCACAGGGCACGTTACTAGGGGATGTGGTCGCGCGTCTGGCCGAGGCGCAGGGGCAGGGGAGTGCCGAGGCGCGCATACGGCTTTTACAGTCGTCGCGGCTGATTTCGTGTGACAACGCTCATGCCGTACATCCGAGTTATCCTGACAAGCACGATGCGCGTCATCAGCCGGCACTTAACCGAGGGCCGGTCATCAAGGTCAATGCCAGCCAGCGCTACGCGACCAATGCTGCCACCGGCGCGCTTTTTCGTGAGATATGTCGTGAGGCGGACGTGCCGGTACAGACCTTTGTCAGCCGTGCCGATATGCCCTGCGGCACCACGATTGGGCCGCTCACGGCGACACGAACCGGTGTGCCCACGCTGGATATCGGGCTGGCTCAGTGGGCGATGCACTCCATTCGCGAAACGGCGGGGGCTCATGACCCGGATTATCTGATTCGCGCGTTGACGGCCTTTTGTAATCGCAGGCAGCTTGTGTGAGGTCAGCATGCAGGCATAAAAAAACGGCACCCGAGAGTGCCGTTTTTTGTATCTGGTGGCTACGCCCTGATTCGAACAGGGGACCCCATCATTATGAGTGATGTGCTCTAACCAGCTGAGCTACGTAGCCTTGCAACGGGAGCGCATACTACGCAAAGGCCTTTGGCGCGTCAAGCACTTGTGTCAGCGTCTTTAAACGTTAAAGCGAAAATGCACCACGTCGCCGTCCTTGAGTACATATTCCTTGCCTTCCAGTCGCCATTTGCCGGCTTCCTTGGCGCCCTGTTCGCCGCCGAGCGCGACAAAATCTTCATACGCCACAACTTCGGCGCGGATAAAGCCCTTCTGGAAATCGGTGTGAATCACGCCGGCGCCCTGCGGGGCGGTGGCGCCTACCGGAACCGTCCAGGCGCGCACTTCCTTGACGCCCGCCGTGAAGTAGGTCTGCAGGCCCAGCAGGCCGTAGCCGGCGCGAATAACGCGGTCGAGCCCGGGTTCTTCCATGCCGAGTTCGTCAAGGAACATGGCGCGCTCTTCTTCCTCGAGTTCGGCAATCTCGGCTTCGATCTTGTTGCAGACCGGCACGACCACCGCGCCTTCCTCGGCCGCGATGGCATTGACGATATCCAGATGCGGATTGTTGTCGAACCCTTCCTCATGGACATTGGCAATGTACATGGTCGGCTTGAGCGTCAAAAATCCAAAACCTTTCAGAAGCTTCTTTTCGTCATCATTCAGACCGAAGCTACGCAACGGCTGGCCTTCTGCCACGTGGGGCTGAATACGCTCCAGCAGCGACTTGCTGGCCAGCGCTTCCTTGTCGCCACCCTTGGCAACGCGTGCCAGGCGCTGAATGCCGCGCTCAACGCTATCCAGATCTGCCAGCGCCAGTTCGATGTTGATGGTCTCGATGTCGGCGCGCGGGTCGACCTGATTGGAAACATGGATGACATTGTCATCCTCAAAGCAGCGTACCACATGGGCAATCGCGTCCGTTTCCCGGATATTGGCCAGAAACTGGTTGCCCAGGCCCTCGCCCTTGGACGCGCCAGCAACGAGGCCTGCGATATCCACGAATTCCATGGTGGTCGGAATCACTTTCTCCGGCTTGACGATCTCGGCAAGCCGGTCAAGACGCGGGTCCGGCATCGGCACGATACCGGTATTGGGTTCGATGGTGCAGAAGGGAAAGTTTTCTGCATCGATGCCTGATTTGGTCAAGGCATTGAAAAGGGTCGATTTGCCCACGTTGGGCAGGCCGACAATACCGCAATTGAATCCCATGGAAATGCATCCTGCAGTGTAGGGCGATGTTATTGAGTCGAGCCGCAGTGCAGCTCGCGATGGTGCGAAGTTTACCTGTTGCCGTGGCCGCCTTGCTACCGTGAAGACGAGACCTGGCGACTGGCAAGGCCCACGCCGCAGGCAGCCAGAAGCATGCCGCCAATCTGCAGGGCGCCGAGTGTTTCATCAAACAACAGCCAGCTCAGAAGCGCGACGACCGGGGGCACCAGATAAAAAAGCGATGCCACACTTGAGACCGAACCTCGACGGATCATGACCAGCAGCAGAGAAATGGCGCCCACTGACAGCCCGAACACCGACCATAAAAGACCGGTCCATGACTGCCAGTTCGATTCAAAGCGCAGGTTTTCGGTCATCAGTGCCACGGGCAGGGTTACGACGAAAGCGCCAATGAATTGAACGGCAGCGTTGGTACGAAGATCAGATCCGGGAGTAGTCCGCTTTTGCCAGATGGTGCCCAGCGTAATGCTCAGCATGGCAATCAGCACGGCCACCAGTGGCATGGGATCAATCTCGCCGAGATCCGTATGCAATCCTGGCAGCAATACCAGCATCGTGCCGATCAGGCCGATCAAAACGCCCAGCCACTGGCGCGCGTCCGGGCGCTCATCGAGCATGGAGCTGGCAAAAAGGGTTGTCGCAAGCGGCTGAAGCCCAACCACCAGGGCCGCCACGCCCGCTGGCAGGCCGCGATTGACTGCCCAGAAAACACCGCCCAGGTAGAGGCTCTGAAGCAGAATGCCGACCACCAGTGCCCGTGTCCAGGCGGCTCGTCCGCTTGGCCAGCGGGCGCCCACAGCCTGTGCGATCAGGGCAAACACCAGTGCGCTGAGCAAAAAGCGATAGCACAGGAAGGTGAGGGGGTCGGTCCAGGGTGCTACCAGCCTTGCGGCGATGAATCCGGTTGACCAGATGCCGACAAAGGCCAGCGGGATCAGGCGTTCAAGCATCATGACAGGCCGCTCCCGCGACAGTGATCGAGCCGCTCAGGCTGCGCTGAAACTGTGAAGTTGATTCATGGCGCGAGCCCAGTCGCCGCCCAGTGCCAATGGCAGAGTCGAGAGAGAGGCGTCGATGGCCTCGTCAATGGCCTGACGCTCGCTCTTGCCTGGGGCGCCCAGCACATAGTTGACCACCTGGCTGGCACTGCCGGGGTGGCCGATACCGAGTCTCAGGCGATAAAAATTCTTGTTCTGGCTCAGGGCATTGATGGTATCGCGCAGACCATTGTGGCCGCCGTGGCCGCCACCCTGCTTGTAGCGCGCCAGACCGGGTGCCAGATCCAGCTCGTCGTGAACCACCAGAAGCGACTCCGGTGGCAGCTTGTAAAAGGCCGCCAGTGCGCCGATCGACTGGCCGCTGTGATTCATGTAAGTGGAAGGGGCCAGAAGGTGTACGTCCCGGCCTTCAATGGTGGCGCGAGCGTAATGGCCCAGCAGCTTGCGTTCGGAGCGAAGCGTGGCGTGATAGCGACCGGCCAGCGCATCGATCAGCCAGAAGCCGGCATTGTGGCGGGTCTGTGTGTACTGGGCACCCGGATTGCCCAGCCCTATGATCGCTTTGATATCGCTCATGAGGCGTTCTCGCTTTTTGTCATCACAACGCCCTGCGGTGTATATGCAGGCCATAAAACGAAACGGCCGGGCGAGCCGGGCACAGGGCCCGGCCCGACCGGCCGTTAGGCATCAGATGGCAGACGCCATCCTTAGACCTGCTCGCCCTCGCCACCGTTGTCGGCTTCAGTGCGCGGTGCGTCATCGGACGACTCGCCTTCGCCTTCTTCATCGGTGCCACGATCCGGATGCGTGATCGTGACGATGCCGGTGTCGTGATCTTCACCATGGGTCAGTGCCACAATGGTGACACCCTTCGGCATCGGAATGTCGGACAGGTGCAGGGTATCACCCAGCGCCATGTTGGCGACATTGACTTCCAGATACTCGGGGAGGTCGGCCGGCAGGCAGCTGACTTCAACGTCATTGGCCAGTACGTGCAGAACGCCATCCTGTTCGCGAACACCCTTGCACTCTTCATCGCCTGCAAAGTGCAGCGGAACAGTGATGGTCAGCTCGTGAGTCGCATCAACGCGCATGAAGTCGGCGTGCGTGATCAGCTCCTTGTAGGGGTGACGCTGCAGATCACGAATGACTACCTGCTCCTTTTTGCCATCAATGTCGATATTGACGATGGAGGAGAAGAAGGCTTCTTCTTCAAGTGCCTTGTAGAAGGCCGGCTTGTCGATGGCGATCGGCTGCGGCTCGGCGCTGCCGCCATAGATGATGGCCGCGACACGTTCGTTCGCACGACGCAGGCGGCGGCTCGCACCTTTCCCCAGCGCCGTACGAGCGACAGCGGTCAGTTGATAATCATGTTTCATGGGTTGGACCCTCATTGGTTCAAGTCGAAAACGACACGGCCCGCGACCAGACCTGTGCCGTTTTATCGGGCTTTCGCATCACGCGAAAGCGGTTACCGGCGCGAGGTTAGTGAAACATCGCGCTGACGGATTCTTCATTGCTGACGCGGCGAATGGCTTCCGCAATCAGGCCGGCGACCGAGAGCTGTCGAATCTTGCCGCTGCGGCGGGCATGTTCGGACAGCGGAATGGTGTCCGCCACGACCAGCTCATCGAGCTGCGATTTCGTGATGTTGTCCACGGCCGGACCTGACAGGATGGCGTGTGTCGAATAGGCCAGTACGCGCCGGGCGCCGTGCGCCTTGAGTGCCTCGGCGGCCTTGCACAGGGTGCCGGCCGTATCGACCATGTCGTCGACCAGTACACAGGTGCGGTCCTTGATGTCACCGATGATGTGCATCACCTGGGCCTGATTGGCCGACGGGCGACGCTTGTCGATGATGGCAAGGTCTGCGTTGAGCTGCTTGGCAATGGCACGGGCGCGAACAACGCCGCCAACGTCAGGCGAGACGATGGCAATGTCGTCATAATTCTGGCGCTCGATGTCATCAAGCAGGATGGGTGAGCCGTAGACGTTATCAACCGGTACGTCGAAAAAGCCCTGAATCTGGTCGGCGTGAAGATCCATGGTCATGACACGATCCACGCCGGCCTTGACCATCATGTCGGCCACAACCTTTGCAGAAATCGGGACACGCGCCGAGCGAACACGACGGTCCTGTCGAGCGTAACCGAAGTAGGGGACGACAGCCGTAATACGAGTCGCACTTGCCCGACGCAGGGCATCCACCATCAGGATCAGTTCCATCAGGTTGTCATTGGTCGGTGCACAGGTCGACTGGAGAATAAAAACGTCCTTGCCGCGCACGTTCTCGTTGATCTCGACCGCGATCTCGCCATCGCTGAACTGGCCGACCGTGGCATGGCCCAGACGATTATCAAGACTCTCGGCCACCTTGCGGGCAAGCTCGGGGTTGGCGTTCCCCGCGAAGACCATCAGTTTAGACACGCGCAGCCACCTTTGGACGCTTGTAGAAAATCGGGGTGGTTTGAAGTCAAACGTGAGTGACATCGAAAGGAGATGGCTGGGGTACCAGGATTCGAACCTGGGAATGCCGGTACCAGAAACCGGTGCCTTACCACTTGGCTATACCCCAATAACCCTTGATGCAAGCGCTGACGTTCAATGCTTCATGATACTCCGGTATCCGAGAATACTCGAAGCCTGTTCAGAGCCTGATGCAGAGGAGAGATGTTACAACCGCGTGCCCTGAAAACGCTCCAGCGATCCGGGTACGCATGCCGAGCGACACCATAGAGTATCTCTCTTTCCAGTTCAAGCGCTGACGTTTCGCTCTCGAAAGGGCAGAAAACACAGGCGCCGGTTCCGGTCAGCATGGCGGGTCCGTACTGACGAAGCAGGTCAATGACCTCACCGATACCTGGTTCAAGCCTTCGCACCACGGCCTCGCAGTCGTTGTGACCTCCCTGCAGGGCGCGCGACATACTAATCAAGGGGGTATCGCGTGTCAATTGCGGATGGCCGAAGACACCGGCCGTCGATACGCTGACGCCGGGGTGGACCACGATAAACCAGGGCGTATCCAGCGCTGCCGGTATCAGTCGCTCCCCCACACCTTCTCCCCAGGCCGCAAAGCCGCGCACGAATACGGGCACGTCTGCGCCCAGCGACAGCCCAAGCGTTGCCAGCGTGTCAGTGCCCAGCTCAAGTTGCCAGAGATGATCAAGCGCCAGCAGGGTCGTGGCAGCATTGGAGCTGCCGCCGCCCAGACCGCCGCCCATGGGCAGTCTCTTGTCGAGCGTAATATCCACGCCGGGCACCGGCCTATCAACTGCGCTCTGCAGAAGCTGCGCGGCGCGAACGATCAGGTTGTTCTCGTGACGCACGCCCTCAATGGAGGGCGACAGGGTGATGGCATCGTCGTGGCGCAGGCGAAAATGCAGGGTGTCGCCATGGTCCAGAAACTGAAACAGGGTCTGCAGCTCGTGATAGCCATCGCAGCGTTTGCCCACAATATGCAGCATTCGATTGAGCTTGGCCGGTGATGGCAGGCTCAGGGAGCTCCTGTCTGTCGTAGCGGGCGCGGTCATGGCAGGTCGGCCTGCCCGGGTTGCCAGCGGTTGATCACCAGCGTGGTGCGGATGTCGTCATAGGTCATGATGATTCGGCGCGGCAGCCACAGGCCATCGGCCTGGCTCCAGTCACGATAATCGATATGCCAGCCGGCCTGATCCATTGTGTCGGGGAAGCCGACATCGTCTTCGCTCAAACGGTGCGGTCCGCGCGGGTCGGGAAGACCGCGCACCCAATAGACCAGCGAGGAGAGCGGCAGCGACCAGCCCATCTGCTGCGCCATCAGTTCTTCGGGCGTCGGCGCCTGAAAGGTGCCATCGCCATTGGTCAGCTTGACCTGGCGGCCGTTACCTTCCAGCGTATTGCGACCTGTGCCCCAGGGCCCGCTGACCGAAATGCGATATTGATCATTGCGCTGGGTCCAGTCGAGATTGGCACTTTGACTATCTTCCGGGGTGCGAATGCCGACCTTGCCGGCGGCCGTCCAGGTGTCCAGAGCTTCCAGTTGTGACTGCTGGGTTCGCCAGTCGCCGGGAAGGCGGTCCTGCTTCTGGGAGGGTGCCTGAGTGGCACAGCCGGCCAGAAGAGTGATCAGGGCGAGGGTCAGAAACTGTAGCGTGCGACCGATCGCAGTGCCTGATGTCATGGGGTAATCTCCTGGGAAGTGACAGTGGGTGAGGTCGTTGTCTGCGGTGGCGGGCTGAGCGGGGTCAGCAGCGGATAGCGGCTCAGCAGGTCATTAATGGTAGGGTGCGTGCGAAAGCGTGCCATGGCGCCCGCAATGATGCGTCGTGCCTGTTCGCTGTCACCGCTGGCCCAGAGCGCTTCTGATAGATGAGCCGCGACTTCTTCATCCGGCATCATGGCGTAGGCCTGCTTGAGCAGCGTGATGGCCTGATCAAGCTCGCCCAGATGAAAGTGCACCCAGCCCAGACTATCAATGACCGGGGCCGAATCCGGGGCCAGGCGGTGGGCGCGCTCCAGAAGCTTGAGGGCCTCTTCATGGCGATCGGTCTGCTCGGTCAGGGTGTATCCGAAGGCGTTGAGCGCATCGACATTGTCCGGATCGCGATCAAGCAGGGTGCGCATGTCACGCTCCATGCCCTTGAGGTCCTGGTGTTCGATGGCGCGAATGGCACGTAAATAAAGCAGGCTGTCATTGTCGGGCGCGCGGGTCCTGATGGTACTGTCGAGCAACTGATCGGCACGCGAGCGCTGATCGTTTTGATCCAGCAGGCTCAATGACAGCTGCATGAGCTCGGCGTACTGATCGGGATAGTTGCTTTCCTGAGTCTGCAGCCACTTCAGAGCATCATCGACGCGTTTTTGCTCGGA
The DNA here is from genome assembly GCF_002155145.1 of Kushneria konosiri. Lineage (NCBI taxonomy): Bacteria > Pseudomonadati > Pseudomonadota > Gammaproteobacteria > Oceanospirillales > Halomonadaceae > Kushneria > Kushneria konosiri. The sequence continues at coordinate 3,565,989 of NZ_CP021323.1, read as the reverse complement.
AAGCAGCTGTACGCCACGCACACGGGCCGCCATGAAATCCTCGCCTGCCGGGACGCGAGCGTACAGCGCCAGTGCCTGATCGATATCATCGAGTTGTTCGCTGGCAAGCCCTGCCAGCATGTAAAGCTCGCCAGAGCCGGCACCATCATCATCCAGTGCCGGCTTCAGTAGTCGTCGGGCCGCCTCGGGATGATCGTTGCGCAGATAAAGCCGAGCCAGTGCCAGGCGCAGCTGGAGGTTATCGGGCATGTCCTGCATCAGGCGGTCGAACTGCCTTTCGGCCGCGTCAACATCATTCATGGCGAGGTTGGCCTGTGCCATGGCCAGAACAAAGCGGTTATCATCCGGGGAAAGGTCATGGCCACGGCGGGCATGGTCAAGGGCACTGCCGGCATCATCCTGATCCAGCGCGATCTGGCTGCGCGCCAGCCAAAGGGCCGGAAGGTTGGCGTCCAGGGTTTGCGCCCGCTCAAGGTCCTGGTCTGCAGCGTCGTTATTGCCCTGTAGTGATTGAAGCAGGGCGCGGGTGATCAGCGCATGAGGCTGGTCGGGATGGCGCTTGAGATAGCTTGCAAGCGGAGCCTGCAGCTCCTCTGGATTGGCGCCGCTGGTAATGGCTTCTTCAAGAAACGATTCGAGATCGGCATCCTGGCCGCTGGCATCGACTTCCAGCAGCAGTGCCATGGCCGTTGCCCACTCCCCCTGGCCGGCCGCTGCAGCGGCCAGAATGCGACGTGGTGTCGCACTTTCGCGGTCCAGCGCCGCCCAGCGATTGGCGGCGGCCACTATCAGTTGCGGGTCATTGCTCATGCGGGCCATCTGTGTGGCGCGTTTTGCCAGCGCAGTGTCGTCATGACGCCGGCTCTGCTGCAGATAGGTGCGGGCGGCAAGCCCGATGTCGCCGCGCTGGGCGGCAATGTCGGCACCCAGCAGTGCGCCGAAAGTGGCGCCATCAAGCCGCTTGGGAGCAGCCTCGTCCTGCCAGCGGGTCGTGTCATCCGGCGCCTGAGTACTGGCACTGGTAGATGCCTGCGTGTCCGCTGCCATGGCGGGCATCGGCCAGAGTGTCGTGGGCAGCAACAGGGCGGCCATCGATAGCCATAATGTGCGTTGGCGCATCCGTGTCCTCATTGATGGCGAAACCTGCAGGGGGCTATGAGGGTGATGAAAGCGTTCCATCCCATGGTGCCCGGGGCTATGTTAGAATGTACGACCATGAAGTGCGAGCACCGTGCGGTAGGCAACCCTCCAGTGCTGCTCGCGCAGGAAATACGCACTGTATCACCGATAACGGACCTGACCTGACGGACTGGATACCTGACACATTATCCATGTCGTGTCTCAGCGTTCTACACGAACGTTACAGCTAATACGGTACCACGATGCTTCTTTCTCTAGGCATCAATCATAAAAGTGCGACCCTTGAAGTACGTGAACAGGTCGCTTTCTCTTCCAGTCAGATGGCATTGGCACTTGAAGACCTGACCTCCCTTGATGAGGTTGAGGAAGCTGCCATCCTGTCGACCTGCAATCGAACCGAGATCTATTGTCGGCTCGAGGGGGGAGATGAGCGTCTGGTACTTGAATGGCTTGGCCATTTCCATCGACTGCCCATCGATTCACTCGAGCACTGTGCCCGGTGGCATCGTGACGGTGAGGCCGTGCGCCATCTGATGCGAGTGGCCTGCGGGCTGGATTCAATGGTGCTGGGTGAGCCCCAGATTCTGGGCCAGATCAAAAGCGCCTATCAAACTGCCAGAACCCACCACACGCTGGGAAGCGATCTCGAGCGTCTCTTTCAGCATACCTTTGCCGTGGCCAAGCAGGTGCGTACTGAAACCGGGATCGGCGAGAACCCGGTGTCCGTGGCGTACGCGGCGGTCAATCTTGCCGGACGCATTTTCGACGATATTCGCCAGTCCCGGGCGCTGTTGATCGGTGCCGGTGAAACCATTGAGCTGGTCGCACGTCATCTGCGCGAAGCCGGCATTCAGGGCATTATCGTGGCCAATCGCACGCGTGAGCGCGCGCAGACGCTGGCCGATGAAGTCGGCGGTGTGGCCATTGGTCTTGACGAGCTGGAAAATGCGCTGGTGTGTGCCGACATCGTGATTTCCTCGACCGGCAGCCCGACACCGCTGCTGGGCAAGGGCATCGTCGAATCGGCGCTGAAAACGCGCAAGCACCGTCCCATCTTCATGGTGGACATCGCCATACCGCGGGACATCGAACCGCAGGTGGGCGAGCTTGACGATATCTTTTTGTACAGCATTGATGACCTCAACGACGTCATCAGCGAGAATCGTCGCTCGCGACAGGCCGCTGCCGATCAGGCGGAAGAGATGATTCTGGCCAACGTCTCGGCCTGGCAGCATGAGCGGCGAGTGCGCAGTGCCGGCGATCTGATCCGGCGACACCGTCATCAGGCCGAGCGGCTGCGTGCCGAGGCCGAAGCCGAAGCGCTGGCGGCCCTGTCCCGAGGACAGGACCCCGAACGGGTGATCCAGAAACTGACGCAGCAGCTGACCAATCGGCTGCTGCATGGTACGACTTCACGCATTCGCGCGGCTTCCGGTGCCGAGCGGGTGGATCTGATACAGGCTGCGGAGGAACTCTTGATCGACGACAGCGCGTTGCACCAGGAATCGCCATGAAGGCCTCGCTCAGAGACCGTCTCGACGGCTTTGCCGAACGTTTTGAAGAACTCTCCAGACTGCTTTCCGACCCGGGCGTCATTGGTGACCAGACCCGTTTTCGCAACTACTCGCGCGAGTATGCGGATCTGGAAGAACTGGTCGCCCAGTGGGCACGCTATCGCGCGTTCGAAGCCGACCGCGATAGCGCCCAGCAGATGCTCGAAGACAGCGACCCCGACATGCGTGCCATGGCCCATGACGAGGTCGCCGATATTGATGCCAGTCTTGAAGCGCTGGAGCCGCAGCTGCTGCAGCTTCTGATCCCGAAGGACCCGGACGATCAGCGCAGTGTCTACCTCGAGGTGCGCGCCGGCACCGGCGGCGATGAAGCGGCACTCTTTGCCGGCGATCTCTTTCGCATGTATTCGCGCTACGCCGAAAGCCGCGGCTGGAAGATGGAAACCATCAGCGCCAGCCACGGCGAGCAGGGCGGTTTCAAGGAGATCATCGCGCGCGTGGCCGGCGGTGATATCTATGCCCGGCTCAAGTTTGAATCCGGCGCTCACCGGGTGCAGCGAGTACCGGCGACCGAGTCCCAGGGGCGTATTCATACCTCGGCCTGTACGGTCGCCGTAATGGCCGAGGCCGACGAGGTGGCCGAAGTCGAGCTCAACCCGGCAGATCTGCGCATCGATACCTTTCGCGCCAGCGGCGCCGGCGGCCAGCACGTCAACACCACCGATTCAGCCATCCGTATTACCCACCTGCCGACCGGCACCGTGGTGGAGTGCCAGGACGAGCGCAGCCAGCACAAGAACCGTGCCCGTGCCATGTCACTGCTCGCGGCGCGCCTCAAGCAGAGTGCCGAAAGCGCCCGACAGCAGCAGCAGTCCGACACGCGCCGCTCGCTGGTGGGCTCGGGCGATCGCAGCGAACGCATTCGCACCTATAACTTCCCGCAGGGCCGAGTAACCGATCATCGAATCAATCTGACGCTCTACAAGCTGGGTGAAGTCATGACCGGGGCGCTGGATGACATCATCGACCCGCTGGTCCATGAATATCAGGCCGATCAGCTGGCGGCCATGACCGGTGAAAACGGCTGATAAAACCTTTATGCGCATTGATCAGGTCCTGTCGGAGGCTGTGGCTCGCCTTGCCCGTCACGCCTCGGGTGAGGCGGCCACGCCCCATCTTGATGCCCAGCTGCTGATGGCGCATGCACTGGGGCGCTCGCGCACCTGGCTCTATACCTGGGGGGATCGAGAGATTGAGGGTGCCGAGCTTGAACGCTTCAATGATCTGGTTGAACGGCGTGAAAAGGGCGAACCGGTGGCCTGGTTGCTGGGCTATCGAGAATTCTTTGGCCTGCGTCTGGCGGTCTCTCCTCACACCCTGATTCCACGTCCGGATACTGAAACGCTGGTCGAGCAGGCGCTACAGCGCATGTCGGCGACCGGCGGCGGTCGGGCGCTGGATCTGGGCACCGGCAGCGGTGCCATCGCCCTGGCACTGGCCTTCGAGCGTCCCGACTGGCACGTCACCGGCATCGATATCGTGCCGGAGGCGATTATGCTGGCGCGACGCAATGCCGAGACGCTCGACATCACCAATGTCTGCTTTGAAGAAAGTGATTTCTTCTCTGCGCTGGATCCTTCAGCGCGCTTTGAACTGATCGTCAGCAATCCCCCTTATATCGATAAGCTGGATGAGCATCTGGGGCAGGGCGATGTGCGCTTTGAACCCCGCTCGGCGCTGGTCGCGAAGGATCACGGCATGGCTGATCTGCTGCATCTGATCGACACCGCTCGCGCCTTTCTGACGCCTGAAGGCTGGCTGTTGCTGGAGCACGGTTTCCAGCAGGGTGAGCCGGTCAGGGCCGCACTGGTCGACGCCGGCTATCAACGCGTTGGTACCTGTCTTGATCTGGGCGGGCGTGAACGCATCAGTCTGGGGCAGTGGCCCATGGCTTCATCAGAATTGTTAAAAGGGGCAGGCTCATGAACGACGAGCAGCTCATGCGCTACAGCCGCCAGATCATGCTGAGTGAGCTGGATTACGACGGTCAGGTCCGGCTTATGGAAAGCCATGCACTGATCATCGGGCTGGGCGGACTGGGTTCGCCCGCGGCGCTATATCTGGCCGCTGCAGGCGTGGGAACGCTGACGCTGGCCGATGATGATCTTGTCGATCTGTCCAACCTTCAGCGCCAGATCGCCCATGGTGAAGCGGATATCGACCATTACAAGGCGCAGTCGGCGGCCGAGAGTATTGCAGCGATCAACAGTCACTGCCGCACGAAGGTCATCACCGAGCGGCTGCAGGGGAAAGTGCTTCAGCATGCGGTAGAACATGCCGATGTTGTGCTTGACTGCACGGACCGCTTCGAGAGTCGCGATGCGATCAACCGGGCCTGCGTCGCAGCCGGTACGCCACTGGTCTCTGGTGCTGCCATTCGTTTTTCAGGACAGCTCGCTGTTTTTGATGTTCGTGATGCGACCGCTCCCTGCTATGCCTGTCTTTATGGCGACAGTGGCGATGAAGGCCAGCTGACCTGCGCCGAAAGCGGCGTGATTGCGCCGCTGGTCGGCATGGTCGGCAGCTATCAGGCACTTGAAGCGTTAAAGCTCCTGAGCGGTTGCGGTACCTCTCAAAAGGGCCTCTCCACTTTCGACGGGCTTAGCGGCCAGTGGCGACATTTCGGCCTGGGGCGCGACCCGCACTGTCCGGTGTGTCAGTCGCGGGGTTGATCGCAATCTGTATGGCAAAAGCCGCGCCCTGAGCGCGGCTTTTTTGACGGTTCGAAACCATAAAGGCGTGAATTGTGCCGCCTCATGGCCCCTGCCGCGTTTTCCCACCATAATACTTTTCTAAACATCCCGACGAGCTGTCCCGATGACCGAGCACTCCTGGTATGCCCATTCTCGCAATCTCACGCTGGACAACACCGCGCCGCTGGCAGGCGCGCAGCGTTTCGACGTGGCGATTATCGGCGGTGGCGTGACCGGGTGCAGCGCGGCGCTGCATCTGGCCGAGCGGGGCTACCGGGTCGCGCTGCTGGAGGCGGGTGAGATCGGGGCGGGCGCATCAGGTCGCAGCGGTGGACAGATTTTGCCGGGGCTGGGCACGGAGCTGTCGGTCATTGAAAAATCGCTCGGACATCAGGCGGCCCGCGAAATCTGGACGATGAGTCGCGAGGCCGTGCGGTTGACGGAGGCGCTGATCGAGCGTCACGACATCGACTGCGAGTATTCGCGCGGTTATGTACATGCCGCCATCAAGCCGCGTCACGAGCGGGCCATGAAGGCCTGGCGTGATGAAATGGCCGGGCGTTTTGATTATGAGGGCCTTGAGTGGCTGGAGGGCGACGCGCTGCGCCACCATGTGGTCACCGATGCCTATCTCGGCGGGCTGTATGAGCGCGAGGCCGGGCATCTGCACCCGCTCAACTATACGCTGGGGCTGGCCCGGGCCGCACAAAATGCCGGCGCAGCGATTTTTGAGCACAGTCGCGTGAAGGCCGTGACGAAGGGTAAAACCGTTCGGGTCGATACCGACCAGGGGCAGATCGAGTGCGATCATCTGCTGGTCGCCGGTAACGCCTATCTGGGCGGACTGCTGCCGGTGCTTGAGCGCAAGATCATGCCGGTAGTGAACTACATCATTGCCACCGAGTGTCTGTCGGAGGCGCAGATGGCTCAGACCCTGCCGCGACGCGACGCTGTTTCGGATGCCAATTTTGTGCTGGACTACTATCGGCTTTCCCGTGATCGTCGTTTACTCTACGGCGGCCAGGTCAGCTACAGCGGACGCGAGCCGCGGGGGCTGGTGGATCTCATGCAGCGCAAGATGCGTGAACTTTTTCCGGCACTTGAAGGCGTGTCGATTGACTACCGCTGGGGCGGTCGGGTTGCGATCACGCGCAGCCGGGCGCCCCATTTTGGTCGGCTGGATCATAATATTCATTTTGTGCAGGGCTATTCGGGCCATGGCATGGCGCTGGCCGGGCTTGCCGGACAGTTGATGGCAGAGACCGTGGCCGGCCAGTCCGAGCGCTTTGATCTATTTGCCGGCATGACGCATCTCGACTTTCCCGGTGGCTCCCGGCTTCGCACGCCGCTGCTGGTATTGGCCACCACCTTTTATCGGTTAAGGGATCGACTGTAGGGCGCCATTGCGCCGACATTCGATGCCCGAATCACACGAACAGACAATGATCAGGGGGACACTGCTCGATGGCAGAACGCTCACCGACCGCCTCACCCGGCGGGCCTTTTTCATCAGCCGAGAGCACCCCGGGTAGCGAGGCCAGTGCGGCGCGCGACGCGTCCTCCATTAGCCTGAAAGGCATTCGCAAGGAGTATCCGGGTGGGGTGGTGGCGCTGGAAAGCGTGGATCTCGACATTCGCGCCGGAGAATTCTTTACGCTGCTGGGCCCCTCCGGCTGTGGCAAGACCACGCTTTTGCGCATGCTGGCAGGTCTGGATGAACCCAGCGGTGGCACGCTTGCCATTGGCGGGGTGGATGTCACCGACACGCCGCCTCACAAGCGCAGCGTCAATACGGTCTTTCAGTCCTATGCGCTCTTTCCACATCTGTCAGTGCGCGACAACATCGCTTTTGGTCTGAAAATGCGGGGCGTGGCGCGTGCCGAGCGGGAACAAAAGGTGGCGGAGATCGCCGAGTTCATCAAGCTCGGCTCGCTGGTGGATCGCCGGGTCGATCAGCTCTCCGGTGGTCAGCGACAGCGTATCGCGCTGGCTCGCGCGCTGATCTGTGAACCGGACGTGTTGCTGCTTGATGAGCCGCTCTCGGCGCTGGATGCCGGGCTTCGCAGTCAGCTGCAGGTCGAACTGTTGCGCACGCAAAAGCGACTGGGCATGACGTTTGTGTTTGTTACCCATGACCAGGAAGAGGCCATGGTCATGAGTGATCGCATCGCGGTGTTAAACGATGGGGTCATTCAGCAGATCGGCACGCCGCAGGAAGTCTATGAGCGCCCGGTCAATCTGTTCGTGGCGCGCTTCATGGGCCATGACAATCTGTTTCCGATCTCGGCAAGAGAGGGAATGACGGTCACCACGCCGATCGGGGCACTGGAGACCGAAGACAAAAGCGAAGGGAAGGTGGCCCTGATTCGCCCGGAAACGCTGGAGCTGACCTCGCCCGGTGCGCCGAGCGTCGAGCCGGGCAAAAAGCTCAATACTCTCATGTGTCGCGTCGTTGAGCGTTTTTATCGTGGCAGCAACGTCGAATATCGTCTGTCTCATCAAAATGGCGCGCAGCACAACGAATTGATTGCCGAAATTTCCAATACCGGCGAGCGCCTCTTTCGCGTCGGTGATGAGGTCAAGGTCGAAATCTATCCCGAGGATGTGGTCATGCTGGCCGACGAGGAGGGCGCATGAGCCGGGTGGATGCGGTCTGGCGCCGTCGACGCCGTCGGGAGACCCGTCATCTTCTGGTGAGCGTCCTGCCGGGGGCCCTGTGGATTTTTATCTTTCTGGTGCTGCCCAGTGCCTATTTGATGTCGGTGGCCTTCATGACCAACGGCGGTTTCGGCCAGCCGCAGATGCCGTTGACGCTGGATGCCTTTCGTAATCTGGCCGGCTTTGGTTTTCTGGGCTGGAGCCCGGGCAATCTCTATACGCTCTGGCGCTCGATCTTTCAGTCCGTCATCTCGCTGGCGCTGGTGGTGATGGTGGCCTATCCAATCGCCTGGTACATCTCCATGTGCCGGCCGCGGCTGCGCGCGATCATGCTGCTGGCGGTGGTGGTGCCGTCCTGGACCAATCAGGTCATTCGAGCCTTTGGCTGGATGAATCTGCTCTCGCCGGGCACGCCGCTGTCAACGCTGGCGGAAAACATGGGGCTGATTGCGCCCAATATGGGCCTTTTTCCGTCCGATTTTGCCGTGACGCTGGGGCTGGTCTACAACTTTTTGCCCTTTATGGTGCTGCCGCTGTATGCCGCGTTCGAAAAGCTCGATCATGCCCAGATCGAGGCGGCGCGCGATCTCTATGCCTCACCGCTGCGGACCTTTTTTGTCGCCGTGCTCCCCCAGACCCTGCCGGGGCTGCTGGCAGGGTCCGTGCTGGTCGCCATCCCGGCCTTTGGCATGTACGTCATTCCTGAGCTTCTGGGCGGCGGGCGCTCGCAGATGCTGGGCAATCTGGTCGCGAGCCAGTTCGGTGAGGCTGCCAACTGGCCACTGGGCGCAGCCGGTGCCCTTCTGATGCTTTTGGCAACGCTTCTGGGGCTTGTGATACTGCGCCGCATGGGCCGCCGCCTGGGCGGTGGTACCGAGATGGTGATCTAGGAGAACGGCATGCAAAACCGGAGTTTCAGGAAGGGCCTTGCCGTTTTCTGGTGGCTGACGCTGATTTTTCTTTACGCGCCGCTTTTGGTGGTGATGGTGTTTTCGTTCAACAGCATCAATACCTCGGCGCGCTGGGGTGGCTTTTCGCTGCGCTGGTATGACCGCTTGATGCACAATGATGTGGTGATCAACGCCATCAGCCATACGCTGCTGCTGGCGGTTATTTCCTCGATCATTGCCGTCATTCTGGGTGCGATGATCGGTTACGGGCTTTACAAGCATCGGGCACGCCGGCTCGGGCTTTTGATCGTACTGATTTACCTGCCGATCGTGATGCCCGACATCGTCTTCGGTATCGCCGACATGGCGTTTTTCGTGCAGATTCATCGCCTGACCGGACTGCTGTCGCCAGGGCTTGGGACCATGGTGATTGCCCATGTGACCTTTCAGATTCCGTTCGTGGCGTTGATTGTCTACTCCCGCTTTGTGGGGCTGGATGCGACGCTTTTTGATGCCGCAAAGGATCTCTACGCCAGCCCCTGGCAGCGGATGCTGCATTTCATTTTGCCGACGCTCAAGCCGGCACTGCTATCGGCCTTTTTCCTGTCGTTTACGCTGTCGGTGGATGATTTCGTCATCAGCTTCTTTACGGCGGGGCCGGAAAGCGCGACGCTGCCGATCTATATCTGGGGCGCCATACGTCGCGGTATTTCGCCGGAGATCAATGCCATTGCTACGCTGATGATTGCCTCGGTAGCACTGGTGGCCGTACTGAGTCTGCTGTTCAACCGTCGCCGCGTGTAAGCGTGGCGTCGGTCTTATAAAAAACGCCATACCATGATCATTCAGGGGACCCGCCAATGACTCTATTTTCATCCCGCCCGGCACTGCTGGCCGGTGCCATTGCCGCCGCCATGTTCTCAAGTACCGCCGGCGCGGCCGAGCGTCTCTACGTGTTCAACTGGACCGATTACATGGATCCGGAGATCATCGAGGCGTTCGAGAAGCAATACGACGTGGAAGTGGTGCAGAACTACTACGGCTCGCTGGGGGAGATGTATTCCAAGCTGCAGGCCGGTGGCGTATCACAGTATGACATCGTGGTGCCCACGAACTATTTCGTACCTCGCATGATCGAGGCAGGGCTTTTGCAGCCGCTGGACAAGTCGCAGCTGCCCAACATGTCCAATCTGATGTCGCGCTTCGTCAACCCGCCCTACGACCCGGATAATCAGTACAGCGCGCCCTATCTGTGGGGGTCTACCGGGTTGATCATCAATACCAAAACCTTCCCGGAGGCAGCGCCGAGCTGGTCAATGGTCTTTGATGAGTCGGCCAACCCTGATCAGCCGTTTTCAATGCTCAAGGATGGTCAGGTCATGTTTGGCGCAGCGTGCGCGTTTCTGGGCAAGCCCTACAACTGCACCGATCAGCAGGACATGGTCGAGGCAGCCAAACTGATGCTCAAGACCAAGCATCGCACCAATTTTACCGGCTTTACCGATTCCACCCCGGTGCTGGGACAGGTATCACGCGGTGTGAATACACTCGGGGTGACCTACAACGGCGACTATCTGCAGTACCGGGAAGATGACCCGGAAGGCTACGCCAACACCGAATTCGTGATCCCGAAGGAGGGCTCGGAGCTCTGGGTGGATAACATGGTGATTCCGGCACGCGCCCCGCATCCCGAGCTGGCGCACAAGTTCATCAACTTCATTCTGGACGCCGAGGTCGGTGCGCAGCTGTCGAATTACACGTTCTACTCCACGCCCAACGAAGCAGCGGTGGCGAACCTTGAGGAAGTGCTCAAGCAGCCGCCGTCATTGCCCAGCGATGAAGACATGGCACGGCTGAAGTTCACGCCGACGCTGTCGGGCAAGGACCTGCAGCGCTATCAGCAGCTGTGGAATGAAGTGCAGTCACGTTAAGGCGCGTGACGGGCTGTCTGTCATCAGGCGGGCAGTCCCTTTCATGCCTGTGATCAGGCTCGGCTGGGGAGGCCGACATGACGCTAAAGCATCATCCGGTAGTACTGACGGACTGGTTTGAAGAGCATCGCATCACCGAGGTGGAGTGTCTGGTCAGCGATCTGACCGGCATTTTGAAGGGCAAGATCATGCCGGCCGGCAAGTATCTCAACGGCGGGCGGCCGCGCCTGCCGGACTCGATCTTTATCCAGTCGGTCACCGGTGGCTATCCCGATGATGAGGCCCTGCGCTTCTGGAACGCCGCCGAGCTCGACATGCAGCTGATAGCCGACCCGGCGGCGGCCTACCTCGTGCCCTGGGCGGAAGACCCCACTGCCCAGATCATTCACGACTGTTATTACATGAACGGCGAGCCGGTTGAAATCGCGCCGCGCCATGTTCTGAAGCGGGTGCTGGCCCTTTATGAGGCCCGCGGCTGGAAGCCGGTCATCGCCCCCGAAGTCGAGTTCTATCTGGTCAAGACCAATACCGATCCCGACTATCCGCTGGAGCCGCCGATCGGGCGTTCCGGACGACAGGAGAGCGGGCGCCAGTCGTTTTCCATCGATGCCGTCAACGAATTTGACCCGCTGTTTGAGGAGATGTACGACTACTGCGAGGCGCAGCAGCTCGACATTGATACCCTCATCCACGAAGAGGGCGCCGGACAGATGGAGGTCAACTTCCAGCACGGCGATCCGCTTTATCTGGCCGATCAGGTGGTGATCTTCAAGCGTACCCTGCGCGAGACCGCGCTGCGTCACGGCATGTATGCCACCTTCATGGCCAAGCCCATGGCCAATGAGCCGGGCAGTGCCATGCACCTGCATCAGAGTCTGGTGGATGCCGAAACCGGGGAAAACCTGTTTGCCGGTGACAACGGCCAGCCCAGTGAGCTTTTCATGAACTATATCGGCGGGCTGCAGACCTGGATGCCGGCTGCCATGCCGTTCTTTGCTCCCAACGTCAATTCCTGGCGGCGGTTGATGCCCAATGAATACGGCGGCTCTGCGCCCACCAATGTCGAGTGGGGGTATGACAATCGCACCGTGGGGCTGCGGGTACCGGTCGGCAACGCCGAGGCGACGCGAGTGGAAAATCGTCTGCCCGGCGCCGATGCCAACCCGTACCTGGTGATGGCCGCCTCGCTGGCCTGCGGCTATCTGGGCATGATGAGCCGGCTTCAGGCGCGCCCGCCGCTGACCGGCACCGCCTGGACCGGTGGTGTGGCGCTGCCCAATGATGTCGGTCCGGCACTGGATGCCCTCGATGCCTGTGAGGCGCTGGCAGATGTGCTCGGCGAGCGCTTCGTCAAGAGCTATCTGGCGGTCAAGCGTGCCGAGCATCTGGCCTATTACCGGGTGATCAGCTCGTGGGAGCGCGAGCATCTGCTGCTGCGGGTCTAGGCCCTGTTAAACGGGCATCAGGCCCTGATGCCTCGCGATCCGGGCACAACAACAAACGATGAAGGCAGGGAACGATATAATGACGCGATCATGGTGGTGGCGAACCAGCGCCCTGATGCTGGCCGGTGTAAGTCTGGCCGCCAGTGCCGGCGAAGAGCGGGGCGATACGCTTTATCTCTTTAACTGGACGGAGTACATGCCACCGCAGGTGGTGGAGGATTTCGAGCGCGAATATGACGTGCGTGTCGTGCAGAACTTTTTTACCTCCAACGCCGAGATGTTCACCAAGCTGCGCAGTGGCGGTGATGCCCAGTACGATGTTGTTGTCCCCACCGACTATTTTGTCCCACGCCTGATCGCTGCCGATCTCATCCAGACGCTGGACCATGACAGGCTGCCGGGCCTTGAGAACCTTTTGCCGGAGTTTCAGGACCCTGCCTATGATCCGGGCAATCGTTACAGCGTGCCCTATCAATGGGGCGTGACCGGTATTGTCTTTGATTCGCGGGTACTGGATGACGTACCGCGCAGCTGGTCGGCGCTGTTTGATCCCGAGGTGAATGCGCAGGCGCCCTTTACCCTGCTGGGCGGTGATCCGCAGGTGCTGTTCGGCGCTGCCTGTGCCTCACTGGGCTACGGCTTTGACTGCACGCAAAGGGATCAGTGGATCGCCAGCGCGCGGCAACTGATGGAGACCAAAAGCCGCTCGAACTTCATCGGCTTTATCGATAGCACCGCGACCATCGATCAGATCGTGCGCGGTGTCAGCGCCATGGGCATGACCTATAACGGCGATCTTGCCTGGCGTCAGGCCGAGGACCCGGAGACCTACGGTCACCTGCGCTTTTTCGTGCCCGAGGAGGGCAGTCAGCGCGGTATCGATACGCTGGTGATCCCGAAGCGGGCGCCGCATCCAGAGCTTGCGCAGGCGTTCATTGCCTATACCCTGCGCCCGGATGTGGCTGCGCGCATCAGTAATTACACCTTTTATGCGACCCCCAATGCGGCGGCACTCGATCAGCTTGACGACGCCTTGAAACAACCGCCTTCGGCGCTCAGTGAGAAAGAGCGCTCACGACTGGTGTTTGTCCCCCTGATCGACAAGGCGCAGCTCGGGACGCTTTCGCAGCTCAACAATGAAATGCGCAGTCGCTAAACCACAACGGCCCGACACCTCGGGCCGTGATGTACGGTAAAACGTCATGACCCAGTCTGAATCTGCATCAAATCACCGCGACGGCCACACCCGCTCGCTCTATGCCGCCACCATGAATCCGGCACCCGAGCGGCCGGCGCTTGTCGGTCATCAAAGCGTGGATGTCTGTGTGGTCGGCGCCGGCTTCACCGGTCTCTCAAGCGCCCTGCATCTGGCCGAGCAGGGCTTTCGCGTCGCGGTGCTTGAGGCGCAGCACGTCGGTTTTGGGGCGAGCGGTCGCAATGGTGGGCAGATTGTTAACAGCTATAGCCGCGACATGGACATGATCGAGGCGCGCTTTGGGGAAGCCTCTGCCCGGGCGCTCGGTGACATGGCCTTCGAGGGCAATCGCATCATCCACGAGCGTATCGAGCAGTACGCCATTCAGTGCGATCTCAAAAACGGCAATCTCTTTGCCGCCTGCAATGACAAACAGCTGGATGCGCTCAGACACCACAAGACACTGTGGGAAAAATACGGCCACAAGACGCTGGAACTGCTGGAGGGCGATGCCTATCGCCGCGAGATCGGCAGCGCGCGGTATAAGGGCGCGCTGCTTGATCACTCCGGTGGCCATCTGCATCCGCTCAATCTTGTGCTGGGACAGGCCGCGGCGTTTGAGTCCCTTGGCGGTGTGATTTTCGAGCACTCGCCCATGACGCGCCTCGAGCACGGCGAGCGAGTGAAGGTGCATACCGCCGGGGGTGTGATCGAGGCCGAGCGCGCGGTCATCGCCGGCAATGCCTACCTGGGCGATGTTGTGCCTGAACTGGCGGATCGCTCCATGCCCTGCGGCACCCAGGTCATCGCCACTGAAGTGCTTGATGAAGCGACCGCGCAGCGGCTTTTGCCCACCGATCGTGCCGTCGAGGACAGCAACTATCTGCTCGACTACTACCGTCTCTCTGGCGAACGCCGGCTGATTTACGGTGGCGGCGTGACCTACGGCGGTGGCGACCCGGAAAGCATTGAAGGGGCCATTCGCCCCAAGCTTTTGAAGACCTTTCCCGAGCTTGAAAACGTCAGAATCGATTACGCCTGGAGTGGCAATTTTCTACTGACGCTGAATCGACTGCCGCAGTTCGGGCGACTCAACCATAACGTCTATTACGCTCAGGGCTACTCCGGGCACGGGGTGACGGCTTCGCATCTGGCCGGACGGCTGGTGGGAGAAATCATCAAGGGCGACAGTGCGCGCTTTGACGCCTTTGTCAATATCCGTCACCTGCCGTTCCCCGGAGGGCGACGCTTTGCCGTGCCGTTTTCCGCCATGGGCGCCTGGTACTACGCGCTGCGCGACCGGTTGGGCGTGTGATGGCGGCGCCATGTCACACCGGCGGTTCAGGCCGGTGAGCGCACACGTTTTTGCCATTGTCCTGTGCGCTGCCGCACTGCACGCCGGCTGGAATGCGCTGGTGCGCGTGGGGCTTGATCGGCTGCTGGCGGTCACGCTGATCCAGGTAGGTGCAGGCATTCTGGCGCTGGTCATGCTGCCCACCGTCAGCGTTCCTGTTGCAGCGGCCTGGCCCTGGCTTCTGCTCTCGGCCGTTTTGCATGTGGGCTATAACGTGTTTCTGGCGCGGGCCTATGCCAGCGGCGATTTCGGGCAGGTATATCCCATCGCGCGAGGGTCAGCACCCTTGATTGTGGCGCTGGTCGGGCTGATGGCACTGTGGGATCAGCCCTCACTGACCGGCTATGTTGGAGTAATGCTGCTGACAGGCGGGATCTGGTGGATGGCCGTGCGCGGTGCCGGCAGCAAAAATCTGCCGCGCGCCGGACTGACCAGTGCCCTTGTGACGTCTGCCTTCATCGCCTCCTATACGCTCAGTGATGGGCTGGGTGCCCGTGCCAATCACGATGCCATTGGCTATGTGTTCTGGCTTTTTGCGCTCAATGGGCTGTGCATGGGGCTTTTGCTATGGGCCATGCGCGGGCGTCAGACGCTGGCGGCCATTGCGGGGCATTACCGTGTCGGGCTGTTGGGTGGGGCAATGTCGATGGCCGCCTACGGAGCGACCATCTGGGCGATGAGTCAGGCGCCGATCGCACTGGTGGCGGCGCTGCGTGAATCCAGCGTGCTGTTTGCGCTCGCGATTTCGTCGCTCTTTCTGGGCGAGCGCCTGAGCCGTCAGCGGCTGGTGGTCGGGGTGATTATTCTGTGCGGAGTGGCATTGCTGCGGCTGGGCTAAAAGCGTTGCCTGAAGGCGCGGATAAGCATGGGGGAGACGACAAGACAAAGCCAGGCACTGGCGAGAAACAGCAGCGACCATGCCAGCAGAAATCCGATACCCACGATAAACAGCGGCTCGATCGGCAGCAACGTCATTGCAAAAAGGATCTGCCCGGTGAGACAGCCTGCATGGAGAGCCGATAGGGGACCGGACGTCACAAGTGCTGACGCGATGCCGGCCAGTACCAGGGCCACGCTGTAATACAGGCCGCTATCCCAGGGCTCCGTGTGGCCATTTGTCAAAGGGGACAGCGCCCAGATGGCAGCCCCTGTCGCCATGGCTACCGAGAAGGTCAGCAAGCTCGAGTGACGCATGTGCATTGACACCTCATAAGCATTTTATCGCCTCTGTACATGCGTCAGGCAGGGGTGATTCGTGGTTGTTCAGCACTTACACCAGTCGCAGATACCAGTCATATTCCAGCGCGCTGACGGTGCGCTGCGCCAGTGCGCGCTCGGCCTGACGGTTGGCATAGTAGATATGCTGAAAGGCTCGTCCGAGTCGCTCGCCCAGCACATCGCTTTCCATCCACAGCTCCAGCGCCACACCCCAGGAATCGGGCAGGGTGGCCTCAAGCTGGGTGTAGGCGTTGCCCTCGATCGGTGCCGGCGGTGTCAGTGCTTCATCAAGTCCATGGGCCATGGAGGCCAGCAGCACGGCACACAATAGATAGACGTTGACGTCGGCTCCGGCGACACGATGTTCAAGCCGCGTGGCGGCTACCGGGCCCGAGGGAATACGGACGGCCACCGAGCGGTTATCCAGCCCCCAGGAGGGTGTCATCGGCACGTAAAGCCCGGGCTGAAAACGGCGAAAGGCGTTGAGGTTGGGCGCACAGACTGCCATCGAGGCCGGCATCAGCTCCAGTACCCCTGCGATGGCCTGATGCAGCAGTGCGCTCCCCATGGGGTTCTTGTCCTCGGCGGCAAAAACGTTGCGGCCCTGTTCATCGAGCAGGCTGATATGAACATGGGTGCCGCTGCCGGCTTCATTGCCCCAGGGTTTGGCCATGAAGGTGGCTTCGAACCCCTGCTGCTGGGCCACTCCCTTGATGGCGCGCTTGAGCATGACAGCATCATCGCAGGCACGCAGGGCGTCGCTGCGGTGGCGCAGGTTGATCTCGAACTGCCCCGGCGCGCACTCCTTTAATGCCGTATCCAGCGGCAGGCCCTGCTGGGTACAGGCTTCGTGAATGGCGTCGATGAAATCGGCGTATTCATCCAGTTCGCTGATTGAATAGAGCTGGCTGGAGCGTGCGCGCTCACCGGTCAGCGGCGAGCGCGGTGGCTGGGGCTGGCCACGGTCATTGCGCTCGGCATCGAGCAGGTAGAATTCCTGCTCGATGGCGATCACCGGGGTCAGCCCCTGGCGGGTAAACCCTGCCAGCACCCGCGCCAGCACCTGACGCGGGTCAGCATGCCAGCCGCTGCCATCCGGTTCGACCATCGTCATCAGAAGCTGCGCTGTCGGCGTACGCTGGTGCCAGGAGACAGGCACCAGCGTACCGGTAATCGGCATGCAGGCGCGGTCGCCATCGCCGCTGTCGAGCCCCAGCCCTGTCTCTTCGACCGTATTGCCGGTGATGTCGAGAGCGAAAATGGAGGCAGGCAGGTTGATGCCGCTGGTATAGGCCTCTTCAAGGCTGGCGCGCGGAATGCGCTTGCCACGCAATACGCCGTTGAGATCACTGATCAATACATCGATCTGGGTAATATCAGGATGATCTTCCAGAAACTGGCGTGCCTCAAGGGTATCAACGGCAGGGATGTCGGTCATGATCAAGCGGCTCAAGCGAAACAGGATATGTCCATGGATACTACGCAAGCGGTGCGTGAATTGCAGCGCTATCTCGATCGGATGCCAGCATGAATCATGTCCGACCGGGCAGCGCCTGGCGCAGCGTACTTCCGATCAACGGCGCCCAGGGGAGGGCGTTCATCACCGACAGGGTATCGCGCACGCCGGGCACGCCGCTTAGAAAGCGGATCAGCCGATCGGTAGGGGCGTTTTCGAACAGCAGCCGATAGAACTCGGGGGCACGCTCGGGATGGCGTGCCAGCGTGCTCATGAAGATGCGATCCAGGTGTGGCAGTATCCGCCCGGGTTGGGCACCCATCGGTGGCTCGCCCCTGATCAATGCCGCGGCGCACTCATCGGCCCAGCGCTGAATGGCGTGAAAGGCGTAGCCGGTGGCCGCGCGCATGGCACCGCCGTAGGCGCCGGTCACGACCATTGAGCGACCATGGGTACGCGTCGGTGGTGCCATGGGCAGGGTGCCGGTCTCGCGACGAAGCGCCTGCCAGCGCCCGGCCCCAAGGCGGGTGTGCAGATGCTCTTCCAGCTTTCGCTCAAGGATGGTCGGGCTGGTGGGTGGCCGGCCAAAGCGGGTCCACTCGAAAAGGGCCTGATCCGGTGCATAGGGCAGCACATAGAGAAAATCGATGCCGGTCTGCGGATCATCATTGACACGAAAATCCATCAGTTCAGCGCGCTGGGGGAGATTATCGGCCTGTACGTTGATGCCGGCGAAATCCTGCCAAAGCCACGGCGCGGCGAGCGGTTTCGGATGTGGACGCGAGTCCACCCCGAAGCGGGCCTGAACCTTTTTGCCACTTTCCAGCGTTACCGTCACACCATCCCTGCGGTCCTCGACATCGACTGCATGGGCCTGAAACCTTTTAATGGATGGGTGTGCCTCAACGGCGGCCAGCGTTCGGCCATAGAAGCGTTCGGCCTCGAGCATTTCATAGGGATAGCGCCGGCTTTCAACCGTGGTGCGGGCCTGATCGGTATGAAGGGTCAGCTCATGCCAGCGGGCGCGAACATCCTCCTGAAAGGGATGCGAGTTGACCGGCCAGCCGCACCAGGTGCGATCATTGGTGTAATCACTGCGCGGATCGATGATCAGGGTACGCGGCGCATCATCATGCTGTGCGAGTCGATAGGCAAGGCTCAGCCCGGCGCAGCCGCCGCCGAGAATGATGAGATCAACGGCATCAGCACTCATGAATCACTGGACGCGTGGGCGCCAGGCAGGTCGGCAATGTGGCGATGCAGCGACGCATCGTGGCTGTCGCGGTGGCTGGCGCTGATGGCACCGCGGCCACCGAGGCGGCGGGCGGCGATCCATGCCTTGCCCGGCAGCGAGACGTGGACGCGCCCCTGCCACCAAGCCAGACGTTCGTGGCGCAGGCGCAGGCCGATGGCACGATAGACGTCTGCGGCCACAGCGATGGCCCGTCGGTTTTTGCCCGGGATGCGGTCAAAGCCGTCGGCGGCGCTGGCGTAATAGGCCTCGGCCCGCGTCAGCAGACGATCGATGGCGCGAGCCACCGTTTCGCGCTGGTGATGGTCGGCATGAATAATCTCTTCAGGCGATAGATGATCCACCCAGTCGGCCGGCAGGTAACGGCGGCCCATGTCGGCATCTTCTCGCACATCGCGGGCAATGTTGGTCATCTGCATGGCCAGCCCCAGATCGATGCCGTGCGGGATGGCGCTGTCATCGGCGCCCACCACCGGACACATCAGTACCCCCACGGCCCCGGCGACACCGTAGCAGTAGCGCATCAGTTCACGTTCATCGCGGATCAGCGCCGGGGTGCGAACGTCCTCGATCAGCGCATCGATCAGCGCCACGGCAGCGCGCGTATCCAGCCCGCGCCGCGTCTGTAGATCGATCAGCACATGAGTGAGCGGATCACGGCCGCTGCCGGCCAGAAGCTCGCGGCGAACGCTCATCAGACGCGCATGGGCGTTGGCATTCTCGGCATCGGTCGGCATGTCCTGATCGGCCAGGTCATCCAGCTCCCGACAGACCATATATAAAAGCGCCGCGTCGTGGGCATCGTCTCGCTCCATGAAATAGCTGGCGAAGCGAAACGACTTGCCGTGTCTGGCCAGAATGGCCTCGGCACTGGCGTGCTGGGCGGACTGCGTCATGCGTCGGCGTCCGGCAGCAGGTGATCGACCACTTTGGCGCTGGAGAGCACACCCGGCAGTCCTGCGCCCGGGTGGGTTCCGGCACCGGTGAGATAGAGGTTTTCCAGCACTTCACTCTTGTTGTGAAAGCGAAACCAGGCCGACTGGCGGAAGATGGGCGCGATCGAAAAGCCGGTGCCGTGCATGGACAGGTAGCGGTCGCTGAAATCCTGCGGGGTCATGTGAAAGCGGGTGACGATCGATTCGCGAAAGCCCGGCATCGTGGTGCGGTCGAGCGCATCGATAATGGCATCGCCGAGTCTGTCGCCTTCGCGTGACCAGTCCACGTCGCCCTGCAGGTTTGGCACCGGGGCAAGAATATAAAATGAATCGCAGCCAGGCGGTGCAAAGGAGGGGTCGGTCGCGGTCGGACGATGCGCATACAGCGAGAAATCATTGGCCAGCACGCGGTGCTCGAAGATGTCTTCCAAAAGCTCACGATAGCGCTGGCCCATCCAGATGGTGTGATGCTCGGCTTCGGGAAACTGTCGATTGGTGCCGACATAAAGCACAAAAAGGCCCATCGAATATTTGGCGCCGGCCAGCTTGAGTTTCGCGCTGGTCGAGACCTGATCGACCATGTGGGTATAGAGATGCGCGGCGTCGGCGTTGCTGATGACGGCCTCCGCCGGCAGCTTTTCGCCGCTTTCAAGCTCGACGCCGTTGGCACGGCCGTGCTCGCTCAGAATGCGCTTGACCGTGGTGCCGGTCTCGATGGTGATGCCGACATCGCGCATCAGCTTCTCGAGTGCTGCCACCAGCGCGCCGGTGCCGCCGATGGGAAAGTGCACTCCCCACTTGCGCTCGAGCCAGGGGATCAGTCCATAGATGCTGGTGGTTCGAAACGGATTGCCGCCAACGAGCAGTGGCGGAATCGAAAAGGCCTGACGCAGGCGGTCATCCTCGATATGGGCACAGACCATCTGCCATACCGAGCGATAGCTTTTCAGCTTCAAAAGCGCCGGAATCTGCGCGGCCATGGTCGAGAACTGGTGAAAGGGGCGATCGGCAAGCTGTTCAAAGCCGATCTCGAAGATCTCCTTCGAGGTTTTCAAAAGGTTTTGATAGCCCTGAACATCGCGTTCATTGAAACGTCGAATGCTGGCCAGCGTCGCCGACATGTCAGTGCCGTAATCGAAGGTGCGCCCATCCTGGAAATAAAACTGATACCAGATATCGAGTGCGACCATCTCGACATAGTCCTCCAAACGCTTGCCGAAAAGCTCAAAGAGCTCCTCGAACAGAAAGGGTGCCGTGATGACGGTGGGGCCGGCATCAAAGCGAAAGCCCTGATCGGTAAAGACCTGAGCCCGGCCGCCGAGCGATTCACAGCGCTCGATGAGGGTGACGTCATATCCCTTCTTGCGCGCGCGCAGGGCAGCGGCCATGCCGCCAAAGCCTCCGCCAATGACCAGAGCACGACTCATGAGCGGCCACCCGTGAGGCTGATCAGCTTATCCTCGAGCCGATAGGCTTCCTCGATCAGGGCCTGTCCGCAGCCGTCTGGCAGGGTGTCTGCCAGCTGGCGGGTGCGACCCAGTTGGTGACGGCCGTAATCCAGCGCCGACGCCATGGGGGTGGTATCGCCACGGTTGCCCAGTGCGTGCAGCATGTTGCAGGCCCCTTGCTGTTGATCGGTCATGTCGCTGTCAAAATCCTCGATGTCATCGATAAGCTGGTAGATCGTGGCAAAGGTCAGCGCCGCTTCCCGAGCGTTTGGAATGGCGCTGTCATGGCCGGTCAGCAACAGCGGCGCCTCAAGCGAGAGCGCAAACAGCGGGCCGGATTTGCCGCAGGCAGCCTGGCTGCACTGCTCGAAGTCGGGCTCGGGGCCCATCGCCAGGCTGAAGCATTCGGCCTGGCCGTGAATGGTGGTCTGGACGTGATGATGCACGCAGGACAGCAGCACTGGCAGACGTTCGGCATGAGGGCTCAGCCCGCTCATCAGTCCGTAGGCGGCGGAAATGAACAGATCGCCCAGACAGATCGCGACCCCTTCATTCCAGACGCGCCAGACGCTTCTCTGGCCGCGCCGCATGCTGTCATGGTCGAGCACGTCGTCGTGGATGAGGGATGCGTTGTGTAAAAGCTCGCTGATGCAGGCACAGATCAGCGCCTGCTCATGGGCAATCCCCAATGCCCGACCGGTGTGATAACCCAGCCGGGCACGCAGATAGCCACCGGCGGCAGTCAGGTGGTGATTGATGGCATCACGAATCATGCCCTGGCGGTCGTCATCCTTGAGCGCCTGCGTCAGGGTGGTGTGAATGTCATGATTGAGAGAAGCGTATGGGGCGTCCTCTACGGAGTGGCGTTCGACGATCGGAGACGTCAGGCCGGTCATGAATTTCTCCTTGTCTGACGCGCGATTGCGACCGACATCCATGGTTGTGGTCACCTGGCACTTGCGTGTAAACGCCAGGTCATTCATTGATACAGGGCAATAAAAAGGGTTACTTCAAAATAGCTGAAAAGCAATGCGCCTGTCATGGCCGCTGAAAAGGGTAGACGGACTACCTTCGGTTTGCAGGCCACAATAATCCTGCAAGGGATGGTGGCGCGGTTCGAGGTGGCTTGCCAGGCTCAGACACATCTTTGATGACAGGGTCTGATGGGCCCGATCGCACAGGAGGCAAGGATGGCCAACCCCACGCTTTTGATTACAGGTGCGTCTACCGGCATCGGTGAGGCCAGTGCTCGCCATGCTGCGCAGGCTGGCTACAATGTGGCCCTGGCGGCGCGCAGTACCAAACGTCTTGAAACGCTGGCCGAATCGCTTGAGCAGGACTACGGCGTAAAGGCCGCGGCCTTCACCTGCAACGTGCAGTCCTGGGAGGCGCAGGCGCAGCTGGTGGCCGCGGTGGTTGAACGCTTCGGCAGTCTGGATGCCGTGTTTGCCAATGCCGGGCGAGGCCTCGAGGGGCGCGGCTACGGCGGCAGCGACCCGGAAGAGTGGCGAGAGGTACTCTTGACCAATGTGCTGGGCCCGGCACTGACGGTCCGTGCCGCCATGGCCGAGCTTAAAAAAAGCCGGGGGCATGTGCTGATCACGGGGTCCGTTGCCGGGCGCCGTGTCATGCCGGGTTCCTTTTACGGCGCCACCAAAAGCGCTGTGCAGAGCATGGCCTACAATCTTCGCGAAGAGCTAAAGGGCAGCGGCATGCGAGTCACACTGATTGAGCCGGGCATGGTGGATACGCCCTTTTTCGATGAACCCCAGGAAAATGCCCTGACGCCGGACGATATTGCCCGTTCAGTAGTCTTTGCACTGACCCAGCCAAAACACGTGGAAGTGCACGACATGTGTATTCTTCCGACCCCGCCGATCGAGGAGTGATCCTCTTTTCTTCCAAGGGGAGAGGACGGGGCAGGAAAGACATGAAAAAGGGGCGCCTGATGGCGCCCCTTTTTGTGCTCGGATTTTTACCCGAGTCATATTTACCCACATCATGCCTTCATGGTGATGGCTGGCGCTTACAGCAGGGCGTCGAGCTTTTCCTTGAGCATGGCATTGACCTGAGGTGGGTTGGCCGTACCGCGCGAGGCCTTCATGACCTGGCCGACGAAAAAGCCGATCATCTTGCCGCGCTTGTCCTCGGTGGCTTCACGGTATTGGGTCACCTGCACCGGGTTATCGGCAATCACCTGATCGCACAGGGATTCAATCGCACCGGTGTCGGTGACCTGCTTGAGGCCACGGGCGTCGATGATCTCATCGGCCGTCTCGCCCTTGCATTCCCACAAATCGGCAAAGACCTGCTTGGCGGCCTTGCCGTTGATGGTGTCATCGGCCAGACGCATGAGCAGCCCACCAAGCTGCTCGGCGCTGACCGGGCTTTCGGTGATGTCGAGCCCGTCACGATTGAGTCGACCCAGCAGGTCACCCTGAACCCAGTTGGCTGCGAGCTTGGCATCGCCGCAATGCTGTTGTACGGCTTCGAAATATTCGGCCAGCGCTCGCGAGCCGGTCAACACGTCGGCGTCGTAGGTGGACAGACCAAGCGATTCGACAAAGCGCTGACGCTTCTCGCTCGGCAGTTCCGGCAGCAGTGAACGCTGATGCTCGACATAGGCTTCATCCAGCATCAGAGGCAACAGATCGGGGCAGGGGAAGTAACGATAGTCGTTGGCTTCTTCCTTGGTCCGCATCGAACGGGTTTCGTCCAGATCCGGATTGTAGAGACGGGTTTCCTGAATGACGACGCCCCCTTCCTCGAGTATTTCGCTCTGGCGCTCGATCTCAAACGCGATGGCGCGCTCCACGAAGCGGAAGGAGTTGACGTTTTTGATCTCGGCACGGGTGCCCAGCTTTTCCTGACCCTTCGGGCGCAGCGAGACGTTGACGTCGCAGCGCATCGAGCCCTCTGCCATGTTGCCATCCGAAATGCCCAGATAAGTCACGATGGCGTGAATGGCGCGAATATAGGCAGAAGCCTCTTCGGCACTGTGCATGTCGGGCTCGGAGACAATTTCCAGAAGCGGCGTGCCGGCCCGGTTAAGATCAATGCCGGTCATGCCGCTGTAGTCTTCATGCAGCGACTTGCCGGCATCTTCCTCAAGGTGGGCATGATGGATGCGCACCGTCTTGACCGTACCATCGCCCAGGGTGATGTCGACTTCGCCGCGGCCGACCACCGGATGGGCCATCTGACTGGTCTGGTAGCCCTTGGGAAGGTCCGGGTAAAAATAGTTCTTGCGCTCGAACACCGAGTATTCAGGGATCTCGGCATTGATGGCCAGGCCAAAGCGCACTGCCATGGCCACGGCGTTTTCGTTGAGCACCGGCAGCGTGCCCGGCAGTCCGAGGTCGATGCCGCAGGCCTGGGTATTGGGCTCGGCGCCAAAAGCGGTCGAGGCGCCGGAAAAGATTTTCGAGCAGGTCGAAAGCTGCACGTGGACTTCAAGCCCGATCACGACTTCCCACTGCATGTTGTTACTCCTTGATCTCGGGCCGGCGCTGATGCCAGTCCGTGGCCTGCTGATAGACATGCGCCACGTTGAGAAGATGGGCCTCGCCGAAATGCGGTCCCAGAATCTGAAGGCCTACCGGACGATTGTCGACCAGACCGGCCGGCACGCTGATGCCGGGAATGCCGGCCAGGTTGATGGCGATGGTGTAGATGTCCTGCAGATACATCTGCACCGGATCGGCCTTGGCCCCCAGCTCGAAGGCCGTGGTCGGCGCAGCCGGCCCCATGAGGACATCCACGCGGGTAAAGGCATCAAGAAAATCCTGGCGGATCAGGCGGCGAATCTGCTGTGCCTTGCGATAGTAGGCATCGAAAAAGCCTTCCGAGAGGGTATGCGTGCCGATCAGGATGCGGCGCTTGACTTCGTCCCCAAAGCCTTCGGCGCGAGTGCGCTTGTAGAGGTCTTCAAGATCTGCCGGGTCATCGCAGCGGTGACCAAAACGTACGCCGTCAAAGCGGGACAGGTTGGAAGAGGCCTCGGCCGGGGCAATGACGTAATAGGCCGGAATCGCCATGCTGGTATGCGGCAGGCTGACATCAATGACCTGAGCGCCGAGGGACTCGTAGACCCGGACCGCCTCACGTACCGCTGTCTCGACCTCGGGGGACAGGCCTTCACCGAAATACTCCACCGGCAGACCGATCTTGAGACCGTTGAGCGGCTTGTCCAGCCCCTGGGTGTAGTCGGGCACATGGCGCGACACGCTTGTGGAGTCGCGTGCGTCATGGCCGGCCATGGCGTTCATCAGCATGGCGCAGTCTTCGGCCGTGCGGGCCATGGGGCCGGCCTGATCAAGGCTCGAGGCATAGGCGATCATGCCGTAGCGTGAAACCCGCCCGTAGGTCGGCTTGAGACCGGTAATGCCACAAAAGGCTGCCGGCTGGCGGATCGACCCCCCGGTATCGGTGCCCAGCGCGGCCGGAACGAGACCAGCCGCCACGGCAGCGGCACTGCCGCCCGAGGAGCCGCCGGGAACCAGTGTCGGGTTCCAGGGGTTCTTGACCGGGCCGTAATAGCTGTTTTCGTTGGAAGAGCCCATGGCGAACTCGTCCATGTTGGTCTTGCCAAGGCTGACCGTGCCGGCGTGGCGAAGCTTTTCCACCACGGTGGCGTTATAGGGGGCGATAAAGTTGTCCAGCATCTTCGAGCCGGCACTGGTGCGCACGCCCTCGGTGCAGAAAATGTCCTTGTAGGCCAGCGGCAGGCCGCTGAGGATGCCGGCCTCGCCCTTTTGGCGCAGGGCATCGGCTGCATCGGCTTCCTTGAGCGCCTGCTCGCCGGTGACCGTGATAAAGCTGTTGAGCGCGCCGTCATGGCGCTTGATGCGCTCAAGCAGCGAACTCGTCAGTTCACGACTGGAAAAGTCACCGGCAGCCAGGCCGCGGGCCAGTTCGGCAAGTGTCTTGTCATGCATGGGGGCTTTTAACTCCTTGGCTGCCCGGGGTCGGGGCAGTGTCTCTGATCTGTCGCATGTCAGGCCGGTCAGGGTGTCAGTCGATCACTCAACCACACGCGGCACCAGATAAAGGCCGTCTGCCGTGGCCGGGGCGATCTTCTGAAAGCTGTCGCGGCGGTTGGCTTCGATCGCCTCGTCAGCGCGCAGCGGCTGGGTGGCATCCAGCGGGTGGGACAGCGGGGCGACGCCTTCGGTGTCGATCTCGGAAAGCCGGTCGACCATCTCGAGAATGCGAGACAGATCGTCGACATAGCGTTCCGCCTGGGCATCACTCACGCCCAGACGGGCCAGATGCGCTGCGCGCAGAACATTGGCGTGTTCAATAGCCATGGCGGTTCTACCTTTGAACAATGCAGGGTTGAATGGCAAAAGTGTGACCGTCCAACTTCTCGTCGGGCTGCATAAAACCAACAAAAAGAAGGGAGGCCACGTGGTAGGAAGAAGGTATCATAAGCAGCGACAGCATGGCAGGCGGGCTGCTTGCCGCATCATGACGGCGATGATACCGTTTGCATCCGCACAAGTTCCGGTCTGGCCCAGGTGAAAGACTTTCATGTTTAAACGTTTACGGGGGTTGTTTTCCAGTGATCTGTCGATCGATCTGGGAACGGCCAATACTCTGATTTATGTACGTGGTCGCGGTATCGTGCTTGATGAACCCTCGGTCGTGGCCATCCGCCAGTCCGGCAGCATGAGAAGCGTGGCCGCTGTTGGCCTTGATGCCAAACGGATGCTGGGACGTACACCCGGTAACATCACGGCCATTCGTCCGATGAAGGACGGCGTCATTGCCGACTTCACCGTCACCGAGCAGATGCTCCAGTATTTTATTCGAAAGGTGCATCAAAGCACCTTTTTGACGCCCAGCCCTCGTGTTCTGGTCTGCGTTCCCTGCATGTCGACGCAGGTTGAGCGCCGCGCGATCAAGGAATCCGCCGAAGGGGCGGGTGCCCGCGAAGTCTTTTTGATCGAAGAGCCCATGGCGGCCGCTATCGGCGCCGGCCTTCCGGTCGAGGAAGCCACCGGTTCCATGGTGGTCGACATCGGTGGCGGCACCACCGAAATTGCCATCATTTCGCTGTCCGGTGTGGTCTATTCCGAATCCGTGCGGGTGGGCGGTGACCGCTTCGATGAAGCCATCACGGCCTACGTGCGCCGCCATTACGGCAGCCTGATCGGCGAGGCCACGGCCGAGCGCATCAAGGAAGAGATCGGCTGTGCCTGGCCCGGTGGCGAGCTTCGTGAAATCGATGTTCGTGGGCGCAATCTTGCCGAAGGCGTGCCACGCAGCTTCACCCTGAACTCCAACGAGATTCTGGATGCCCTGCAGGAGCCGCTGGCTTCGATCGTGGCCGTGGTCAAGAGCGCACTGGAGCAGTCGCCCCCGGAGCTTGCCTCCGACATTGCCGATCGTGGTCTGGTGATTACCGGCGGTGGCGGTCTTTTGCGTGATATCGACAAGCTGATTGCCGAAGAGACCGGTCTGCCGGTCATTATCGCCGAGGACCCGCTGACCTGTGTGGCCCGTGGTGGTGGCAAGGCGCTTGAAATGATCGATCAGCACACCTTCGAACTGCTGTCTACCGACTGATGTCAGCGGCAGCCGGCGCGCCTTGCGCCGGCTGCATACGGTTCGCGGGAGGAAGGCCTATCAAACCGCTTTTTTCGCACGGTCCCATTCCCGGTTACCGAATGATTCTGTGCGTCATTCTGGCGTCTTTTCTCATGTTTGCCGACCAGCGCATGAGCTGGATGGATGACGTGCGTGCCCAGATTTCCACCGTGGTCGCCCCGGTACAGTGGGTGGTCAGCCTGCCGGCACGAGGGTTGAGTCTGGCCTCTCTGGCACTGAGTGATCAGACCCGGCTGGTCAATGACAATCGCCGACTTCGCGAGCGTCTTCTGACTCTCTCACAGCGCGTTCAGCGCATGGCCAGTCTTTCCGAGGAAAACATTCGCCTGCGTGAGCTTTTGAAGGCCGCGCCGCGTCAGGAAATTCCCTGGCTGACGGCGGGACTCTTGACGCTCGACAATGATCCCTTTCTGCAGCAGATGATTCTTGACCGCGGCCAGCAAAGCGGCGTGTATAGCGGCCAGCCGGTGGTGGATTCGGCGGGGCTGGTCGGCCAGATCATTTCGGTCTCGCGCTACTCGAGTCGAGTGCTTCTGATCACCGATGCCAGTCATTCGGTGCCTGTCCAGGTCAATCGCAATGGCCTGCGCTTTATCGCGCGCGGTGCCGGCCAGCCCGATCATCTGACGCTGGATAACGTGCCCAACAACACCGATATTCGCGAGGGTGACCTGCTGGTGACTTCGGGTCTGACCGGACGTTTTCCGGAAGGTTATCCGGTGGCGCGCGTCAGCCGGATTGTGCGCAATGCCGGCACACCCTTTGCAACAGTGGATGTCAGACCCGTCGCGCAGCTTGATCGCAGCCGCAATTTCCTGTTGCTGTTTACCCACGATCAGCTCAAGCCCACCCGTGAGCGGCTGAGTCCTGAAGCCGTCGATGCGGCCCTTCAAGTGGTTCGCCCCGATCGTCAGGAGACGCGTCAATGAGAGGCTATTCGGCGGTTATCCCACTGTCCTTTCTGTGTGGTTTGATTCTTCAGGTCATGCCTTTGCCTGAAGAGTGGCTTTTATGGCGACCCAACTGGGTGGGACTGATCCTGATTTACTGGTGCATCATCACGCCATATCGGGTGGGGGTCTTTCACGGCTTTCTGGTCGGGATGCTGATTGATCTACTACAGGGCACGCCGCTGGGTGAGAACGCGCTGCTGTATGCCGCCATTGCCTTTCTGACGCTGCTTTTGTACCAGCGCATGCGTATTTATGCGCTATGGCGACAGGCCATGCTGGTCACGGTCGTGCTGGCATTGATGCAGCTTTTCGAGCAGTGGCTGCGGGCTATTTTACTGGGGGCGCCGCTTCATCTCGAGTTTGTTTATGCCGCGCTTCTGGGTGGCATACTATGGCCCTGGCTGTTTACCCTGATGCAGATCGTACGACGACGCTTTGCCTCCTTTTGATTTTCCGTTCGCTTTTGCCAGACCTGATGCCGTTCGGTGAATCGGGGCGCCCCTTGCAGCCCTTTTTTCGGATATCCCATACGCATGTCATCGCCTGATCTGATTCTTGCTTCGGCGTCCCCAAGGCGCCTTGAACTGCTCTCGACCATTGGGGTGTCCGCGCGCGCCTGCCCGGTGGATCTGGATGAAACGCCGCAACCCGGTGAGCCTGTCGTCGATTATGTGGTGCGCCTGGCCCGTGCCAAGGCACTGGCGGGTCAGCATTTGACGGGCACGTCACTGCCTGTGCTCGGGGGCGATACCGCGCTGTCGCTGGATGGACAGATCCTGGGCAAGCCGGTCGATGATGAGCAGGCCCGGTCATGGCTTGGACAACTGTCCGGCCGCTCGCATCAGGTGATCAGCGCCGTGGCCGTGATCGGGCCTGCCGGGCTTTTCGAGGCCTGCGTGACCAGCGACGTTCATTTTCGCCTGATGCATGAGCACGAAATCAGCGCGTATGTTGGCAGTGGTGAGGGCCGCGACAAGGCTGGCGGTTACGCACTTCAGGGCGGGGCAGCGATGTTTGTCTCGCGTATTGAGGGCAGCTGGTCGGGTATTGTCGGTCTGCCGCTATGCGAAACGGCGCAACTGCTTGCCCGACAGGGCGTGACGCCCTGGCTTGTCAGCGAGAATGGCGAACAGGAGGGGCGTTGTGAGCGGTGAAATCCTGATCAACATGACGCCCATGGAAACCCGGGTGGCCGTGGTCGAAAATGGCGTGCTGCAGGAGGCCTGGATCGAGCGAGACCAGTGCCGGGGCATTGTCAGCAATATCTATATGGGCAAGGTCGTCCGGGTACTGCCGGGAATGCAGGCAGCCTTTGTCGACATTGGTCAGAGCCGAACGGCCTTTATTCACGCCCATGAACTGATGCCTGCCGGCCACCCCGGCCAGGAGGCCGCGCCGATTCGAACGCTGGTGCATGAAGGGCAGGCGCTGGTGGTGCAGGTCATCAAGGATCCCATGGGGACCAAGGGGGCGCGTCTGACGACGCAGCTCTCCATTCCCTCGCGCTATCTGGTGTATATGCCGGGAGCAGCATATACCGGTGTTTCCCAGCGTATCGAGGACGACGCGGAACGCGAACGTCTTCGCGAGATGGTCAATGCTCAGGCCGGGGCGCGGGATGGGCTTGTCGGTGGCTTCATCATTCGTACGGCGGCCGAAGGGGTCGATGAGCAGTCGCTGGCCGCTGACATGCAGTTTCTGCTCAGGTTGTGGCGCAAGATCGATGTGGCACGTCGGGCCACAAAGGCACCGGCCGTGCTTTACGAAGATCTGGCATTACCGACCCGCACGCTTCGCGATGTCATGCGTGAAGGAATCGAGCGCATCCGGATTGATTCGCGGGAAAATCATGATCGACTGCGAGAGTTTGCTCGAGAGCTGATGCCGGCGCTGGAGTCCTGCATCGAATATTATCCGGGCGAGCGACCCATCTTTGACCTCTTTTCGGTCGAGGATGAGCTGCAGCGCGCGCTGGAGCGCCGTGCCGATCTCAAGTCCGGCGGCTATCTGATCATCGACCAGACCGAGGCGATGACCACCATTGACGTCAATACCGGCGCCTTTGTGGGACATCGCAATCTTGAAGAGACCATTTTCAAGACCAATCTGGAAGCGGCCACGGCGATCGCTCGACAGCTTCGACTGCGCAACCTTGGCGGCATCATCATTATCGATTTCATCGATATGCTCGACAGCGACCATCAGCGCCAGGTTCTACGGGTGCTGGAAAAGGCGCTTGAACGCGATTATGCGCGGACCCGACTGTCCGGCGTCACCGAGCTGGGGCTGGTGCAGATGACGCGCAAGCGGACCCGAGAGAGCCTGGAGCATGTGCTCTGCCAGCCGTGTCCTGTCTGCAAGGGACGTGGCACGCTCAAGACCCCGGAGACCGTCTGCTATGAGATCTTCCGCGAAATCATGCGAGAGGAGCGGGCCTATTCGCCGGATACCTATCTGGTCATGGCCGCCCAGAGCGTGGTAGACAGACTGCATGAAGAGGAGTCGACGGCGGTGGCTGATCTGGAAAGTTTTATTGGCAAGACCATCCGCTTTCAGGTGGAACAGCATTATTGTCAGGAGCAGTACGACATCGTACTGATGTGATCATGTCTTCGCTTCGAATCCTGACGCGCTGGCTGCTGACCCTGCTGGCGATCATTTTACTGCTGCTGGCGGTGTTGACCACGTCGCTGCGCCTTGGTGTGCTCAACCAGCCTGGCCTGCAGCAGCAGGTCCTCGAACTGCTGGATCTACCGGCGCAATACCATGTGCGCTGGCAGGACCTGCGTGTCGAGCTTGAGGGGCGCGACCTGGTAGTGTCGCTGAACAACCTCGCCCTGAATGGCGACGAGGGGACACGCTCGCTGGTATCGCTGGGGGCACTCGATGCGCACCTTGATGTCTTCGACCTGCTGGCCGGGCAGAGCCTGAAACTGTCTTCGCTTCGCGCGCGCGATGCCACGCTCGATCTCTACGAGACTGCGCCAGGGCAGTGGGGATGGGGGCCTTCCCGAAAGGATAATAACGATCAGCCCTTCGAGTTTACGCCCGAGCGCGTAACGACGTGGGTCGAGGCACTGATGCAGCAATCGGCCGATCTTGAAAATGGCCGTATCAACTTTCATCCCCGCCCGCCAAAGGGGGCTTCAGATGATCAGGCCTCGGATGAGGCGCCGGCCAGGCATCCTTCGCTGTTGCTCGACCGGGTGGCCGTTGGCGAGGCTGGAAGCGGTTCGAAAACGGTGCTGGTTTCGGCGCGCTGGGAGGATGCCAATGATGCCGGCTTCAGGCTGGCGGGTCGCTTCGATCATCTCTCCCCGCTTGATGGACAGCTTCAGATCAAGGTCGAGGCTGACCAGGCCCGTCGTCTGGCAAGCCTCTGGGATGGGCTCTGGCCGAATTATGACGTCGAAAATGCCCGCGGTCAGGCATCCCTCTGGGCAGGCTGGCAAAAGGGCGACATGACGTCTGCTCGGCTATCGCTCAACGTGCCCGAGCTCTCCGGTACTCACCGTGGCTCGGCCTTTACTCTCAATGACATGATGCTGGAAGCCGGCGTCAAACGCACTCCGGAGGGGCGCTGGCACGGTGGTGTCGAACAACTTGGGCTTGCGCGTGACGGGCAGGCGCTGTCGCTGCTGCCCAAGGAAATCGAGCTTGACGCTGCAGGTGATTTTGCCGATTTCAGCGTCACTACCACGCCTCTGGCGCTCGACGATATCTCGGCCATTTCGGATCTTTTGCCACTGCCGGACGGAGAAAGCCGCCGGATGCTGGCAGGCATGGCGCTCAAGGGGCGTGTAGAAGGTGTCTCCCTTCGCCGTCGTGAAGGAGGCCCCATCGAAACGCGCGCGGCGCTCAAGAACGTTTCGGGGCAGCCCGTACAGCAGATTCCCGGTTTTGGGCCGGTCGACGGCTGGTTGACGGCCGAGGGGCTTGATACGCAGGTGCAGTTCGGTGCGCAAGAGACCGTTTTGAATCTGCCGGAGGTCTTTCTGACGCCATGGACGCTTGAAAACGTCAGCGGACGGCTTTTCTTCAATGTCGGCGATGATGGCGAGATTCGCTTTGGCGGTCGCGACATCAAGCTGGAGCATCGTGGTGCCCAGGCACAGGGAGACTTCGCCCTGACGGCACCGCCGGGTAAGCCCGAGCATTTTGACATGAATGTTGCCTTTGAAGATGTGTCTGCCGACAAGCCAAGAGAGTGGCTGCCCGTGCGCGCCATTGATGACCCCGAGGTACGGGTCTGGCTGGACAAGCGCATTCACCGCGCCGACATTCCGAAGGGAAATGTGGCGCTGCGACTGGTGTTCAATGATGACCGACCCGATGCGCCCGAGGAAGACAAGGTCAAACTGTCGGTTGAGGCGCGCAATGTCAGCATGACCTGGCAGGAGGGCTGGCCGCCGGTCACTGCCCTTGATGGTCGTTTCACGATGTCGGGCAACAATTTCGATGCCGACATTACCCATGCCAATCTGATGGGCATGGTATCGCGCGGGGCGAAGGCTGCACTGCATGATCAGCAGTTTACGCTCTCTGCGCTGGTCACCGGCGATGCCGGGAATCTGCTGTCGCTGCTACAGAAGGCCCCGCTTGAAGATCAGTCCCTGAGCGAGACGCTCAACACCTGGCGTACCAGCGGCAGTTTGATCGGCTCGGTCAATGTGTCTCTCCCGACCACAAACCCCGAGGCGGTCACCATTGATGGTGATGCCCTGTTAAACGGCGGTACGCTGTACTCGAGGGAGTCGGATCTGACCGTAACCGATGTCGAAGGCCACGCCCATTACGGCTATCGTCATCAGCAAAGCACCATTACCGGGACGCTGGATGCTCGCGTCTTTGACGGGCCGGTCAGGGCGCGCCTGCATTTGATGGACGGCGGAATCGATATTTCGGGACACGGCTACGCAGAAGGGGTGGCCGGCTGGCTGGGGCTTGAGAATATCATTCCCATCGTTCACGGCCCGATCGACTATACCGCGCAGATCACGCTGGGCGACGGCGGCGCGCAAATCCATGTGCAGACGCCGCTGAAAGGGCTGTCACTGCAGCTGCCCCAGCCCTTTCAAAAATCCCCCGATACTACACTGCCGCTGACGCTTGATGTTGATGTGGGTAGTGGTGCCGGCGAGCTGAAAGTGGGTGATCTTGTGCGCGCGCGCTGGCGTCACAACAGCCATCAGGGCCAGGTCTGGCTGGAGCGGATGCCGCCCGAGGGGATCGACTGGCCCGATCAGGAGCACTGGCAGGTCAACTGGCATGCCGATCGACTGGATCTGGTGGCCTGGCAGCTGGCCATCTCACAGCTTTCCGATACCGCCGATGACAACAGTCGCCGTCGGCGTCCGGATGCGCCATCACAGAAGATTTCGCCCATCGAACGCATTTCGGTCGATACCGACTGTGTCCTGTTCGGGGTGACCTGTCTGGGCAGTGCCCGTGGGCTGGGGGTCGTACGGGGCAATGACTGGCACGCCAGTGTAGAGAGCTCCTTTCTAAGCGGTACGGCGGACTGGCGTGACAATCCGGCGCTACCGGTGGCCGTTCATATCGACTGGCTGGATCTGACGCCCTTGATCACCGAGGCCAAACGCACCAGCGAGACGTCCGGTGGTTCAGGAAAGGCCGTTGACAAGGCGTTGACGGCCTATCCGGAAGGGCTGGCGAGCTTGGGAGATGGCGAGTTTGATGTTGATCAGGTGCGACTCGATGGGCGCACACTGGGCAGTCTTTCCGGCCGCTGGCACTCCGATGATCAGCGCATCGATATTTCGCCGCTGCGCATTCGCATGAGCGATCTTGATGCCGATGGAGAGCTGGTGTGGGAAGAGGCCGGTGGTTTGCCCAGTCTGACGCGCCTTCGTCTTGAGGCCAGTGCAGGAGATCTGGGCAAAACCATGGCATCTCTTGGCATCGAGAACGTATTGCAGACCGATCAGGCCAGCATCCATACGAAGCTGGCCTGGCCGGGGGCGCCCTGGCAATTTGATGTGACAAGCGCTGATGGCAGTATCAACGCAGAGCTCGGCAGTGGGCGGCTGACCTTTGTTCAGTCACGCTGGGCCAATCTGGTGTCACTGCTGAATCTGGATAACCTGATACGACGACTGCAGTTCAATTTTTCGGATGTCACCCGCTCGGGGATTGCCTTTAAATCGGTCAAGGCCCGCGCGACGCTGCATGAGGGCGTCATACGCACGGTGGATCCTGTACTCTTTGATGGGGCTGCCACTCATTTTTCAGTGGCTGGACAGGTGGATATACCCGAACGTACGCTGGATGCCCATCTGGGCGTGACCGTGCCGGTGACCCAGAATCTACCGCTGGCCGCCGTGCTGGTAGGGGCTCCTCAGGTGGGTGGTGTGCTTTATCTATTACACAAGCTGTTCGAGCCCTGGCTGGACCGGGTGTCGCAGGTTCATTATCACGTGGCGGGTCCCTGGGAGACGCCACAGGTCAAGCTGGAGCATACGCGCTGATGACAACGCCATCCCCTTCGAACACTCGATCGAATGAGGCCCGGGCTCTGCTGCTCGAGGCTCACGGGCTAGATGATGCCGCGCTCCATGAAGGGCTTGAAAGCGCCATGGGGCCAGGCATCGATTTTGCCGATATCTTTTTACAGCGCAGCTGGCGCGAGTCCTGGGCGCTGGAAGACGGCGAGGTCAAGGAGGCCGGTTACAGCATCGACAGCGGTCTGGGTATTCGGGCTCAGCACTGCGAGCAGACCGGCTTTGCCTACTCCAATCAGTTGAGTCGTGAAGCCATTGCCAGCACGGCGCATACCGCCTCGCTGATCGTGCGGGCCGGTCAGCGCACAGCGCCGGTCGCAGTCGAGGCGCCGGTGACGGTTGTGCCGCGTTATGACAGCGGTAATCCGCTTGATTCGCTGGGCGCCGACGACAAGGTCGCCATGCTCCAGCGTGCCGATCGGATTGCACGAGCGGCGGACCCAGCCGTGACGCGGGTCAGCGTTTCCCTGAGTGCTTCCTATGACGCGGTGATGGTGCAAAACAGTGATGGCACCCAAGCGATGGATCTGCGCCCGCTGGTCCGCTTCAACGTGTCGGTCATCGCCGCTCGCGGTGGGCGCCGTGAGCGCGGCAGCGCTGGTGGCGGCGGTCGATTCTCGCTGACGCAGTTCGTCAATCAGGATGTGGCCGAGCAGTATGCCAGAGAGGCCGTTCGTCAGGCGCTGGTCAATCTGGAAGCCATCGATGCACCGGCCGGTCAACTGCCGGTGGTGCTGGGCAATGGCTGGCCTGGCGTATTGCTGCATGAGGCGGTAGGACATGGTCTTGAAGGTGACTTCAATCGTCGGGGCAGTTCGGCATTCAGCGGGCGTCTTGGTGAGCAGGTTGCCGCGCGTGGCGTGACCGTGGTGGATGATGCTACCTGCAGCGGCGGTCGAGGATCACTGAGCGTTGATGACGAAGGCACGCCCGGCCAGTATACGCCGCTTATCGAGGACGGCATTCTGACCGGCTACATGCAGGATCGTCTCAATGCGCGCCTGATGGGGATGGCGCCGACCGGCAATGGACGGCGTGAATCCTATGCACATTTGCCCATGCCGCGCATGACCAATACCTATATGCTCGCCGGTAAGCATGATCCCGACGAGATTATCGCCTCGGTGGATCACGGCATTTATGCCTCAAGCTTTGGCGGTGGGCAGGTCGATATCACCTCGGGTCGCTTTGTCTTTTCGGCAAGCGAGGCCTATCTGATCGAGAACGGCAGGATTACCATCCCGGTACGCGGCGCGACATTGATCGGTAATGGCCCCGAGTCGATGGGGCGCATCTCGATGATTGGCAATGATCTGGCACTGGATACCGGGGTGGGCGTCTGTGGCAAGGATGGGCAATCTCTACCGGTGGGCGTTGGTCAGCCCACCCTGAAGCTCGATGTCATGACGGTCGGCGGTACCTCCACTTAAGGCGGCCGACCACGGGGGCGCCTAGAGCCCGGCGGTATCACGAATCAGGCGAAAGAGCTTGCGGGCACTGGCGGGGGGCTTTTGCGCCGCGCGTTCTGTCCGGGCGTTGCGTACCAGCTGGCCCAGCGCCTGACGGTCCACGTCCGGATATTCGTTGACA
This sequence comes from Kushneria konosiri, assembly GCF_002155145.1. Classification (NCBI taxonomy): domain Bacteria; kingdom Pseudomonadati; phylum Pseudomonadota; class Gammaproteobacteria; order Oceanospirillales; family Halomonadaceae; genus Kushneria; species Kushneria konosiri. The sequence goes on along the minus strand of NZ_CP021323.1, from coordinate 3,529,124 downwards.
AAGGCCGTGACGGTATCGTTATCGCCGTCGATCAGGCGGTCACGCCACTGCTCAAGGTGATGAAAGCCCAGCTCGCGCTGACGCTTCTCGCGGGACATGTTATCGAGCTCGGTGCGAATCTCGTCAAGATGCTCGTGACGCATGACCTTGCCCACATACTGCATGTGGCGGCGTCTGGCTTCGCGTGAGGTAATGCGGCGGGTTTCGTCGATGGCAGCCAGCAGATCATCGGACAGGGGCAGGCGCGCACGCTCTGCCTCGGACATGGCGATGATCTGTTCACCCAGCTCCTTGAGGTCCTGCGCTTCCTGTTTCAGGCGGGTCTTGTTGGGGCGGCCATTGTCATGATGAAACTCATCATGCTGGCTATCGGTATCAGACGACGTCTCCTCGATCGAGGACGCGCGTGATTTTTTTCGTGGCGACATGCAAGAGCTCCGGCAAGCGAAGGACAAATGAATAGGGGGGAGAGTATATCAGGCTCGTTCCCCCTCCAGGGCAGACAGGAGAGCGCCATGGCGAGCACACTCGATATAGATGGTCAGCAGGCAGCGCTGGAAACGGCCGTGACGCAGGCACTGGAGCACGCCCGTCGCGCAGGGGCCGATGCCTGCGAGATTGGTGCCAGCGTCCAGCAGGGCATGGAAATCAACGTCCGCAAGGGCAGCGTCGAGACACTGGAAATGGCGCGGGATCAGGGTATTGGCGTCACGCTTTATCTCGGGCAGCGCCGCGCCAGCGTCTCCAGCAGTGACGCGTCCCGGAACTCGCTGATGGAGGCTGTCAAACGGGCACTCGATATTGCCCGCTATACGGCAGAGGACCCGGCGGCCGGGCTGGCCGATCCGGCGCTTCTGACCCGTGAAATGCCTGATATGGGCGTTCATCATCCATGGGCACTGGCGCCCGATGAGGGTGTCGAGCTGGCCAGACGCTGTGAACAGGGCGGCCTTGCCGTTGCAGGCATCGACAGCAGCGATGGCGCCTCGCTCACGACCAGTGAGGGCGTCAGCGTCTATGGCAACAGCCATGGCTTTATGGGGGCGACGCGCGTCAGCCATCATGCGCTTTCGTGCATGATGATTGCCCGCGATGATGCCGGGATGCAGCGTGACCACGATTATACCGTCAGCTGTGATCCCTCGCGTCTCAGGGCGCCCGAATCCGTCGGGCGTGTGGCGGCCGAGCAGGCCATGGCGCGTCTGGGGTCAAGGCCGATGGATACCGGCAGAATGCCGGTACTGTTTACGCCCAACATGGCGCGGTCATTGATCGGGCACCTGCTCAACGCCATTGCCGGAGGCGCCATTTTTCGCGAGTCCTCCTTTCTATGCGATGCGATGGGGGAGTCACTGTTTCCCGAATGGCTGAGTCTTGGTGAGCGCCCGCGCGAATATGGCGCCATTGCCAGCAGTGCCTATGACGATGAGGGGGTTTATACGCGAGACAATGAGTTCATCGTGGACGGGCGTCTGGCCAGCTGGATGCTCTCGAGCTACAGCGCGCGACGACTCGGGCTTGTCACCACCGGCAACTCGGGCGGGGCACGCAATGTACGCCTGCAGGCGCCGTTGACGTCTCACGAGGCGCTGCTGGGCAATATCGAGCGCGGCGTCATGGTCACCGAGCTGATGGGGCAGGGCGTCAATACGGTCACTGGAGACTACTCTCGTGGGGCGGCCGGTTTTCTCATCGAGAAGGGTCGCATTGTGGCGCCGGTGGAAGAGTTCACCATTGCCGGCAATCTGCGCGACATGTTTGGCAATCTCGTGGGGCTGGGAGATGACATCGATCGACGCAGCAGCGTGCATACCGGCAGCTGGCTGATCGACGACATTATGGTGGCCGGCTAGACATGAATGCCTTCAGGGCATGATGACTCCCTGAAGGCTCCGGCATTGTGTCAATACATGGCGGTGGCCAGCCCCAGAAAGGCTACAAAGCCCACGACATCGGTAATGGTGGTCAACAGCACGCCGCCTGACAGTGCCGGGTCGATCGAGAGTTTTTTCAGGATGACCGGAATCAGGGTGCCCGCCAGTGCGGCTACCAGCAGGTTAATGACCATGGCCATGGCGATGATGGCGCCCAGCGTCATGTCATGAAAGCGCACCACGGCCATGACGGCCACGATGGCCGCCCACAGAACACCGTTGATCGAGCCGGACAGGAGTTCGCGCACCACCAGCCAGCGCACGTTGGCCCCCGAAACATGTCCCAGTGCAAGCCCCCGGATCAATACGGTCAGGGTCTGAGAGCCGGCAATGCCGCCCATGCTGGAAACGATTGGCATCAACACGGCCAGTGCGGCAATCTGCTGGATGGTGTCTTCGAAAAATCCGATCGCAATCGAGACAATGGTGGCGGCGATCAGGTTGATGCCCAGCCAGACGGCGCGTCGGCGGCTGGTGCGCAGCACCGGCGCAAAGGTATCTTCTTCATCCTCGAGGCCGGCCATGCTCATCATGGTGCGCGCCGAGTTTTCGCGAATGACATCGACCACGTCATCAATGGTGATTCGCCCCAGCAGCCGATTGTCGGCACTGATGACCGGTGCCGAGATCAAATCCCTGCGTTCGAAGATGCTGGCCACTTCATCCTCATGCATCAGCGCCGTGAGGGTTACCACGTCGGTGTCCATGATTTCGCGCACGCTGATGCCGGGTGCACTGACCAGAATACGGTTGATGGGCAAAACGCCGATCAGCTCATTGTGTCGCGTCACGACCAGCAGGTTGTCCGTGGATTCAGGCAGGCGCCTGTGCCGGCGCAGATAGCGCAGAACCACATCGAGTGTGACCTCCGGGCGAATGGTGATGGTGTTGGTATCCATCAACCCGCCGGCCGTGTCCTCGGGATAGGACAGCACCATCTCGATGCTCGCCCGGCGGCTGGGCGCCATCCTGGACAGGATGTCTTCAAGCGTGGTGTGAGGCAGACGCTGCAGCAGATCGGCTGCATCATCGTTGTCGAGCTGCTGGGTCGCCAGCAACAGCTCAGGGGCATCCATCCGGTTTAAAAACTCGGTCTGGATGTCATCATTCAGGTACTGAAGAATCTCGCCCTTGGCCTGGCTGTCGACCTGCTCCCAGAGGATGTCACGCTCGCGCGGCGGGATAGACTCCAGCAGCTGGGCAACATCGGCAGGCGGAAGACCGCGGCGAAGCAGACGACGCACCTGGTCCATCTCCCGCTGTGCCAGGGCGTTTTCAAGTCGCTCCAGACGGGGCTGACGTCCTTTCTGATCATTGCTCATTGTTGTGACATCCCTGTGTCAGCCCATCGAAGAGCCGTATTCTAGCAGAGAGTCGAACAATGTTCGTGAACGCCGGATGCCGGTTTATCTGCGGTTCGAGATCTATTGATCCTCGTCGAAGCGCGCCTCGAAAAGGGCCACGATGGCCGTGAGCGCTTCTTCGGCATCGTCACCTTCCACATGAACATGAACCACGCTGGTACAGGGGGCAGCCAGCATCAGAAGCGACATGATGTTGGCCGCGTCGGCGCTTCTTTCACCATGATAAATCGTCACGCGAGACGAAAAGGGCTGGCAGCACTGTACAAGCCGCGTCGCGGCTCTCGCATGCAGGCCGCGACGATTGGTCAGGGTCAGTTCACGCTGAAGCATCACCCGCCTCGCTGACAGCGCGCTGGATGGTCAGTTCACGATGGCGGATTCGTACGGCCGGAAACTGATCGGCAAAATGCTCGCCGAGTTGTTCTGCCAGATACACCGAACGATGCTGGCCACCGGTGCAGCCGATGGCGACGGTCAGATAGCTGCGATGGCTGGCCAGGTAGGAGGGCAACCAGCGCTCGAGCCACTGGCAAATGTCGCCAAACATTGCCCTGACCTCGTCATGGGCTTCAAGAAAGGCGATAACATCATCGTCCTGGCCTGTCTGGGTGCGATAGCGTGGGTCCCAGTAAGGATTGGGCAGGCAGCGCACATCAAACACCATATCGGCATCAAGTGGCACACCACGCTTGAAGCCAAAGGATTCAAAGGTCAGCGTCAGATCATTGATGTCATGATGTGCCACCTGTTCGGCCACGCGGCGTCTCAGGTCATGCACTGACTGACTCGAGGTGTCGATGACCAGATCTGCCGTATGGCGAAGCGGGGAGAGAAACTGATGTTCGGCTTCGATCGCCTCGGCCAGCGTCATCTGTGTTTCGCGCGTCAGAGGGTGACGACGTCGTGTGGCCGCATAGCGCTCCAGAAGCACACGGGAATCTGCCGTAAGGTAGACCACCCGGCAATGAATGCCGCGCGTGGAAAGGGCCTCCAGATGTTCCGGAAAGCGCTCCAGTTCGCTGGGCAGGTTGCGGGCATCAATGCTGACAGCAACGCGGTTTCTGTGCGGGCTGCCGGCTTCGAGTTCATCGATCAGGGAAGACAGAAGCATCGCAGGTAGATTGTCGATGGCATAAAAGCCCTGATCTTCCAGCGCCTGAAGCGCGATGGACTTGCCGGAACCGGAGCGTCCACTGACGATAACAAGTTCCATGGCCATGCTGCTTATACTCTCGTTGAAAGTTGACTGATGGCCTGCATCAGAATGTCATGAAGTTCCTGCTCATCATGGGCATTGCGCAGGGCATGCCGGGTTTCGGCGGCGTTCATGACTTCAGCAATCTGCGCCAGCAGGGAAAGATGCGTGTCTTCGGCTGCTTCAGGGACCAGCAGCACGAAAAGCAGATCGACGGGCTCACCGTCGATGGCATCAAAATCCACCGCCTGCTGTAGGCGCATGAATCCGGCCAGCGGCTGGCGGCAGTGTGAATTGCGTGCATGGGGAATGGCCACGCCATTCCCCACACCGGTACTCCCCAGACGCTCCCTGCTGATCAGACGGGAAAAGACTTCCTGGCTGTCGAGACTGGGAATGTTTTGTGAGATGAACCCGCTGAAAAATTCCAGCACGCGCTTCTTGCTGCCCCCTTCCACATCAAACAGGATTCGGTCGGAGGGGAGTATCTGGTCAAGTGTCATGGGTTACAGGTATTTGCCGTTGCCCTGGGAGCGGGCCTGTGTTTTCTCCTTGTGCTTGAGCAGCTGGCGATCAAGCTTCTCTGTCAAGGCATCAATGGCAACATAGAGATCTTCCTGCTCGGCCTGAGCATGAAGTTCGGCACCTGCGGCATGCAACGTGGCCGCGGCCTGCTGGCGCTCCTTTTCAATAGACAGTGTCACCTGAACATTGGTGATGTTGTCATAGTGACGTTCCAGCTTGGCAAGCTTCTGATTGACGTGCTCGCGCAGTGCATCGGTCAATTCGACGTGGTGCCCGGTAATGTTTACCTGCATGGCATGCTCCCTGAATCGAAACGGATAACCGGTTGTCCACATGGACCGCCGGACCTGCAAGCCTCTTCCGGCTACTCTCAGATTGTAACGCTTTTCCCGTCAGCGCAAACCCTGAATGATGTTGTTGTCTCTTTTCATGCCATTCAGGCCAGACGCTTGCGATCGCTGGAAGAGGGAATGCCCATGGCCTCACGGTATTTTGCGACAGTACGCCGGGCAACAACGATGCCGTTATCAGCCAGAAGTTGCACCAGACGAGCATCAGACAGCGGGCGTCGTGGTGCCTCTTCTTCTATGAACTTGCGGATTCGGGCGCGAATGGCCGTGCTGGCATGGGCATCGCCTTCCTGACCGACATGGCTTGAGAAGAAATACTTGAGCTCCATGATGCCGCGCGGCGTGTGGATATATTTGCGAGTGGTCACCCTGGAGATGGTTGACTCGTGCATGTCCACGGCCTGAGCAATATCAGCGAGAATCATGGGTTTCAGGGCTTCATCGCCATGTTCGATGAACCCTGCCTGTCGGGTCATGATTTCCTGTCCTACCCGCAAGAGGGTCTCATTGCGACTCGACAGGCTCTTGAGCAGCCAGCGTGCTTCCTGAAGATGTTGTTTGAGAAAGGTGTTGTCTTCACTTTTGTCGGCGCGCCGCACAAGGGCTGCGTAGTCGGGCTGAATACGAAGCTTTGGCAGGGCCTCCTGGTTGAGCTCGACCTGCCAGCCATGACGTGCGTGGTAGCGCAGCACCAGATCCGGGATGACGAGGTGTTGATCCACGGATTCAAACTCGCGACCCGGTCTTGGATTAAGTGACCGGATGGTGTGAATCACTTCATCGAGTGCGTCATCATCAAGACTCAGGCGGCGCTTGAGCAAACGACGATCATTTTGTCCCAGCGGTTCGAGAAACTGGCGCACCATGCGTCGGGTCTGGGCAAGCCAGGGGGTGTCGCCCGGGAGTTGGTCAAGTTGTAGCAAAAGGCATTCACGCAGATCTCGTGCAAATACACCGGTCGGTTCGCACTGTTGAAGCCGCGCAAGCATGTGCTCCAGTTCGGACTGTTTTAGATTACCGAGCCCCTGCTGGCGAAGCCCCTTGCCAAGATCTTCAAGATCTACACCGAGATAGCCACTGGGTTCGAGGGCATCCAGCAGGGTATCGGTGATCAATTGTTCCCGCGGGGTCATGTCCATCAGCAGAATCTGCTCACGAAGATGCGAGGTCAGATCGATGGCTACGGCGTTGTGTTCGATGCTCCAGCTGTCATCTGCAGCGCTCGAGGAAGCGCTGCCGTTGGTATAGACATCGTCCCAGCGGGCATCCAGGGGCAACTCTTCCGGAATGTCACTGGACCATTCCTCCTGAGAGGGCGGTGTTTCCGGCAACTCGAGGTCGAGGGGCTGGTCCTCTTCAATATCCAGTAGCGGGTTGCTTTCCAGCGCCATCTGGAGTTCCTGCTGCAGATCCAGCGTAGAGAGCTGCAGCAGATGGATGGCCTGCTGCAGCTGGGGCGTCATGGTGAGATGAGTGCCCGTGCGCAGCTGTAAGGCGGGTTTCATCATGTTCGTAAAGCCCGGTCGCCAACGTGTGATGTCACGCTATCCAGTCCGCGGCCCCCTTGCAAGTGCTCAAGGCGTTTAAAGCTGCAATTATCATGCCACCGATTGGCAAGTCTTCGGGGTTAAAGACGAAACTCGTGACCCAGATAAACGTCGCGTACGTGCTGGTTGTTCAGCACGGCATTGGCATCGCCTTCGGCAATGATCAGGCCGCTGCCGACGATGTAGGCGTTATCACAGATATCCAGCGTTTCACGAACGTTATGGTCGGTGATCAGAACACCAATGCCACGGGTGCGAAGCTGGCGGATGATGCCCTTGATTTCGCCAACCGAAATGGGATCAACGCCGGCAAAGGGCTCATCAAGCAGGATGAAGGCCGGTTCGATGGCCAGTGCACGAGCAATCTCGACACGCCGTCGCTCGCCACCGGACAGGCTCATGCCCATGTTGTCCCTGATATGGCTGATGCTGAATTCTTCAAGCAGCTGGTTGAGTCGTTCGCGCCGCTGTGAGCGATCCAGATCCTTGCGTGTTTCAAGGATGGCCATGATGTTGTCGGCTACGGACAGCTTGCGAAAGATCGAGGCTTCCTGAGGCAGGTAGCTGATGCCGGCGTGGGCACGCTTGTGCATCGGCTGGCGGCTGAGATCGAGATCATCGATGGCGACATGACCGGCGTCGGCCTGGATCAGGCCAACGATCATGTAAAACGAAGTGGTCTTGCCGGCACCATTGGGGCCCAAAAGCCCCACGATCTCTCCCTGCCGAATTGACAGGCTGATGTCCTGAACGACACGGCGCCCCTTGAAGCTTTTGGCCAGATGGGCTGCGTGAAGGGTTTTCATTGGCTGCTGCCCTGTTGGTCTTCAGGCGTCAGTTGCATGCGAACGCGTCCGCCCGAGCTGCCTTCAGAGCTGTTGCTCTTCGCGCTCTGGTTGCCACGAGCGTTGACCTGGCGGGAGTCGAGGAAATACTCCACGTAGCCGCCGTTAAAGGTGTCACCATTTTGATGCAGCTCGGCGTTGCCGATCAGTTCGACACGCCGCTCTCCGGCGTGATAGATGATGGTGTTACCCCATCCCTTGGCCAATGGATCATTGGGTGCCGGCTGCTGTTCGATATAGGCACGCCCACCATCACCGCCTTTGGCGGTCAGGCTCGAAAGGCCGCCGCTCTGGGCGCGCTTGAGCTCGACGCGATTGGAGCGCAGCTTCATGGTGCCCTGATCGACTTCGACTGTCCCGGTGTAGACGGCCGTGCCGGCACGGTTATCGATGTTGAGGGCATCAGCGCCGATATTGATGGGTTTCTGGCGATCGCTTTCCAGAGCCATGGCCTGCTGGCCGAGCATTGCCAGTAGCAGGGCAGAAGTACACAGCAGCAGAGGGCGCGTCATGGGAGATCCTTGTCATCATTCATGTGTAAAAAAGAAGACGATTACCGGCGAATGGGGGGGTGAAAACCCTGCACATTGCCCTCAAGCGTCATGCGATCCTCGTTGACCCAGCCATTGAAACGGTCGCCCCGGGTACGCTGTTCGTTTTGAGTGAATACGGCGCCGCTGTCGCTCCAGGCATGCCGAGATGGTACATCATAATGCAGCACATCCGTTTCAAGTTGCCAATTGTCTGCCGGCTGACGCAGTACGGCATCTCCGCTCAGTTCGAACGTGTTGGCATTGGGGCCGAGCGTGGCGCGCTCACCATCCGCTGTCCAGCGATGGCCATCATCGCCCAGCAGGGTGAAGTGCGGAGTAACCGCCCGGGTCACATCGTCGGCAGGCGTATGGGATACGCGCGGGCTTTCCATGGTCTGTGAGATGCGGCCCTGGTCATCGAAACGGGTGTAGGTGACCCCTTCGAGATAATAATCCGGAACCCCCTGTTCGCTTTCCGGTGCCGGGCCGGGAGACATCAGGGTATTTCGCTGGTCGATCAGTGTCAGTACGCCTCCAAGTGCCAGTACCAGCACCAGAATGCCAAGGCGTGCCCGTGTGCGTTTGGAAGGAAGTCTGTCTCTAAAAGCCATATGCACGTCCTGTCGGAATAAGCGATGCAGCCTCAGAGCCGCTCATGAGCATCAATGATATCCTGCCAGACGCCCCGCGCGTTAAGGAGCCATTCACAGAGCTCACGCACTGCACCATGTCCTCCCGGCGTTTGGGTCACCAGATCGGCTCGCTGACGAATATAGTCCGGGGCATCTGATACCGTTACCCCCAGACCTGCATACACGATGGCCCCCAGATCAGGCAGGTCATCGCCGCAGTAACAGACCTCGTCAGCCTGAAGTTCCAGTTCTGCCATCAGGGTTTTCAGGGCGACCTGCTTGTCATCACGGCCCTGAATGACGTGGCGAATACCCAGCTCCTGTGCGCGGCGGTCGACGGCAGGAGAGATCCTGCCGGTGATCAGGGCCACATCAATGCCGGCCTGCATGACCAGCTTCAGGCCGAGGCCGTCACGCACGTGAAATACCTTGTCGCCATCCTGTTCCGGCCGAGCGGCATAGCGCAGACGACCGTCGGTCAGAATGCCATCAACGTCGAGTGCCAGCAGGCGTATCGGGAGGGCGCGCTTGTTCAGTGCGGCAGTGATGTCATTGGAGTGTGTCATGGCGTTCGGGTTCAGCTCTCCGGCGTGGCAATCGATGGTTTTGACTCGCTTTGAGCGGCTGAAACCAGCTTGTTCTGGAAAATGGGGGTGGCCTGAGCCAGGGTTAAACGATGCCACTTCTAAGCAGGTCGTGCATCTTGAGTAGCCCGATCGGCCGGAGCAGGGTATCGACCACGACCAGCGCCGTAATGCGATGATCCTCCATGACCCTGACCGCTTCTGCGGCAAGGGTTTCTGCCTCGATGGTGCGGCCCCCGGGCGTCATGACGTCATTGATTGTCAGCTGTCGGACGTCACCATGGCGATCGATCGTGCGGCGCAGATCGCCATCGGTATAGATGCCCACAAGACGGTCGCGTTCGTCGGTTACACAGGTAAACCCGTGGCCCTTGCGTGTCATTTCAATCAGCGCTTCGCTGAGCAGCGCGTCGTTACGAACGACAGGCAGTTCATCACCGGTATGCATCAAATCTTCCACCCGCAGCAGCAAGCGTTTGCCCAGCGTGCCGCCCGGGTGGGACAGGGCAAAATCCTCGGGGCTGAAGCGGCGCGCTTCCAGCAGGGCGATTGCCAGCGCATCTCCCAGAGCGAGCGTTGCTGTCGTGGAGGAGGTCGGGGCCAGGTTCAACGGGCAGGCCTCCTGAGCGACACTGACATCAAGATGCACGTCAGCGTGTCTTGCAAGACTCGACGACACATTGCCGGTCATGGCAATCATGGTGGTTCCCAGACGCTTGAACAGGGGTAAAAGAGCCGTCAGTTCGGCCGTTTCTCCCGAGTTGGAGAGCGCCAGAACGAGATCATCGCGTACCAGCATGCCCAGATCGCCATGACTGGCTTCCCCGGCATGCACGAAAAATGAAGGCGTGCCGGTGCTGGCAAGTGTGGCCGCGATCTTGCGGCCCACGTGCCCTGACTTGCCAACGCCTGTGACCACCACTCGCCCGCGACACTCGAGCATATGCTGACAGGCATGGGTGAAGGGGGTATCAAGACGCTCGGACAGATCTCTCAAGGCGTTTTGCTCAAGTGAGAGGGTGCGTCGTGCGCTGGCCAAAAAGTCGTGGTCGATGTCTGGTGTGGTCATGGCCGTGAATTCTGACGTCGGATGGTTCAGGGCACAAGCGTAACCTGGCAGGCATCATCGAGAGTATCGATGCCAGGCCTTTCAGATCGAAAATGACGTTAATTGCCGATTTTTATGCCTTTGTGGCAGTTGGCGCCAACTGAGGCTGGTGGGGGCGGGCATAATTCGGATACGATGTTCGCTAACTCCATATCCTTTTGTGTTCATTCAGGAGTTATATGTCCGACTCAACACTGGTCAGCGTCGAGAACCTGCATTTCTCGCGAGCTGGCAGACCCATCTTTTCGGGCGTTGATCTGGAGATTCCAAAAGGGCGCATTACGGCCATCATGGGACCCAGTGGTACAGGCAAGACAACCCTGCTCAAACTGATTGCCGGACAGCTCACGCCTGATTCGGGCAGTGTGCATGTTGGCGACGACAACGTGCATCGACTGTCGCGGCAGGCACTGTTTCGCATGCGCCGTCGCATGGGCATGCTGTTTCAGAGCGGGGCACTGTTCTCGGATCTGAGCGTGTTTGAAAACGTGGCCTTTCCGATACGGGTTCACACCGACCTGCCGGAGCACATGATCCGGGACCTGGTATTGATCAAGCTGCAGGCCGTTGGCCTTCGTGGCGCCCGTGACCTCATGCCCGCCGAGCTTTCCGGTGGCATGACCCGGCGTGTGGCGCTGGCGCGTGCCATTGCGCTGGACCCGGATCTGATCATGTATGACGAGCCCTTTGTCGGTCAGGACCCCATTTCCATGGGGGTACTGGTCACGCTGATCCGCCGGCTCAACAGCGCCTTCAACATGACGGCCATTGTGGTGTCTCACGATATCAAGGAGACGCTGTCGATTGCCGACCATGTCTATGTCATTGCCGATGGTCGCGTCATGGCCAGCGGATCGCCGGCCTCACTGCGCGAGGCACAGGATCCACGGGTCAGTCAGTTCATTCAGGGCAAGCCCGATGGCCCGGTGCCCTTTCACTATCCTTCGAAGAACTTCTACGAGGATATTCTTGCGCCATCGGAGGTGTCTTGATGTCACCGTTGATCTTTCTGGGACGCAAGACGCTGAATACGCTCGAATCGCTCGGGCGCAGTGCCATCTTTCTGGCTCAGGCACTGTGTCATCTGCCTCGGCTGGAAGGCGCCAAGCTATGGCTTCGGCAGATGTACTTTGTTGGTGTCATGTCACTGCCCATTGTTGCCGTATCGGGGCTTTTTATCGGTATGGTCATTGCGCTGCAGGGCTATCTGGTGCTGTCCGGTTTCGGGGCCGACGAGGCGCTGGGGCAGATGGTAGCGCTGTCGCTGCTGCGGGAACTGGCGCCTGTCGTGACCGCACTTTTGTTTGCCGGGCGTGCCGGCTCGGCCCTGACGGCTGAAATCGGCCTGATGAAGGCGACCGAGCAGCTTTCCAGCATGGAGATGATCGGCGTCGACCCGTTGCGACGGGTGATTTCGCCGCGGCTTTGGGCCGGCTTTTTGTCCATGCCGATACTGACCGTATTTTTCAGCGTGATCGGTATCATGGGCGGTTACCTGGTCGGTGTGGACTGGCTGGGCGTTGATCAGGGCTCGTTCTGGGGCAACATGCAGGGCAGCGTGATCTTCATGGATGATGTCTTGAATGGCATGTTGAAAAGCGTGGTCTTTGGTGTCGTCGTGACGTGGATCGCTGTCTTTCAGGGTTACGATCTTGTACCCACCTCCGAGGGGATTTCGCGGGCCACGACTCGAACCGTTGTCTTTGGCTCGCTGGCCGTACTGGGGCTGGATTTCATTTTGACCGCGCTGATGTTTGGAGAATTCTAATGAAGCGCTCTAAGTGGCTTGAAGCCGGTGTCGGTGCCTTTGTGCTGGCCGGATTTCTGGGACTCGTCTTTCTGGGTCTGCAGGTAAGTGGTTTTGCTCCCGGGCAGGCTGAACAGAATTTCACCGTCTATGCGAACTTCAGCAATATTGGTGGTTTGAAGGAGCGCTCAAGGGTCACCATGGCAGGCGTGACCGTCGGGCGCATCACCAACATCGAGCTGGACCCGAAGTGGCTTGAAGGGCGTGTGACGATGGAAATCGACAGTGATGTAGGTGAAAAACTGTCGGAAGACTCCACGGCGTCTATTCTGACTGCAGGGCTTCTGGGCGAGAAATACATCGGTCTGTCGACCGGTGGTGCGCCTGAAATGATCAAGGATGGTGGCACCATCCGCGATACGCAGTCTGCGCTGGTGCTTGAAGAGTTGATTCAGCAGTTTGTCTCGAACATGTCCAAGTAGTTCGAATGAAAGACAGGTGCCGGTGTTACCCGTCGGCACCTGTGCAATTTGTATACTCAGGAGGTGCAGTAGATGAAAAGGGTCTCCCGTTATGTTGGCGTACTGGTCGCCGTCGTGCTCGGCATGGGCATCCTGTCTGCTCAGGCAGCCAGCCAGTCTCCGCACGAAGTGGTCAGTCAAAGCGTCGAACAACTGATGTCAAAGCTCGACAACAATCAGGACCGCTATCGCAACCATCCTGACGAGCTGAAAAGCGTGGTCGAACAAAATATCGATCCCATTGTTGACTGGCGCTACGCCTCGGCAAGCGTTATGGGCAAATATTTTCAGGCCGCCTCGCCCGAACAGCGCAGCAAGTTTGCGCGCGTCTTCAAGCAGACGTTGATCGATACCTATGCCCAGGGGCTGGTGACGTTTGACTACAAGGACGTGCGGGTAATGGATGACAATAACCAGCGTTATGACGATCAGGCCAGCGTCGACATGGAAGTGATTGCTTCCAGCGGTGAGCGCTATCCGGTGTCCTACACGCTGCGTAATCGTGATGGTAGCTGGAAGGTCATCAACGTCGTGGTCAACGGCATCAATCTTGGGCTGACCTTCCGCAATCAGTTTGATCAGGCCATGCGCGCCAACCATCGTGACTTTGATGCCGTGATCAACGGCTGGGCACCCGATGTTGATCTGAAAGACGGTGATGGGGATAACCAGAAGGCTCAGGGCTGATGAGCAAGGCGCTCTACAGTGATGACGTGGTTAGCCTTGAAGCCCGAGAAGGTGCTCTTTATCTGAAAGGGGCGCCGGGTTTTCACAACGCGTCGGATCTGGCAACGTCCGGCATCCAGTGGTTGCAGGGGTTTGATGGGTCACAGGTCTCCTTCAATCTTTGTGGCGTCAGCCGTACCAGCAGTGCGACCATCTCGGTACTGCTCGAGTGGCTGCGCGCTGCACAGTTCAAAAAGCTGGAGGTCGATCGCATCACGCTGTCTGACAGCATGCGTGAGTTGATCGAAATGGCCGAACTTGGTGATGTTTTTCCGGCGCACGAAACCTCGTTTGCTTCCGCCGAGGAGGCATGATCCCCTGAGTTCTTTGGCTCATGAATCGGAAAGCGGCGTCATTGACGCCGCTTTTTTTTATGTCCATTCGCGCGGGGTCATGCTTTTCATTTACCATTGGCGACCAACAAACCAGTAAAGGAGTCATCATGCAGCCTGATGAGGTCAAGCGCCTGCTTGAGGCGCGCGTTGAATCGTGTGAGTTTCAGGTTCAGGGAGAAGGGTGCAACTTCCAGGTCACCGCTATCGGCGATGTCTTTGAAGGCCTGACACCCGTCAAGCGTCAGCAGCTCATTTACGCCGCGCTTTCCGAAGAGATTGCCAGCGGTGCGCTGCATGCCATTAGTATCAGGACCATGACACCGGCTCAGCGGGCCGAAAAGTCGCCTGATTCAGATCGTGCCTGATTGCCTTGGAAGTCTGGTGAATGGATAAACTGATTATCAGCGGTGGCCGGCCGCTGTCCGGCGAAGTCTGGACCTCGGGTGCCAAGAATTCGGCCCTGCCTATTCTTGCGGCCACCTTGCTGGCCGATGAACCGGTCATCATTGGCAACCTGCCTCATCTGCAGGACATTACCACCACGCTTGAGTTGCTCGGGCGCATGGGGGTTGAGCCCATCATGGGCGAGAAGATGAGCATTCAGCTCGATGGTCGCGTCAGGGACTGTCACGCGCCCTATGATCTGGTCAAAAAGATGCGGGCCTCGATTCTGGTGCTCGGGCCGTTGCTGGCACATTTCGGTACCGCCGATGTCTCGCTGCCCGGTGGCTGTGCCATCGGTTCGCGTCCGGTCGACCTTCACATTCGGGGCTTGCAGGCAATGGGCGCCGATATCCGGGTGGAGGGCGGTTATATCCGTGCCAGAGCACCGGGTGGACTGAAAGGCGCGCATATCGTGCTGGATACGGTCACGGTGACGGGTACTGAAAACCTTCTGATGGCCGCCACGCTCGCAAAGGGGCGTACCGTGCTGGAAAACGCCGCGCGTGAGCCTGAAATCGTGGATCTGGCCGAGTGCCTGATCGCGATGGGGGCCAACATCAGCGGTCATGGCAGCAGCACCATCACCATTGAGGGCGTTGAGCGCCTGCATGGCTGTCGTTATGACGTCATGCCCGATCGCATCGAAACCGGTACCTTTCTGGTGGCCGCTGCTGCGACGCGCGGCAGGGTGCGGGTTCGCAACGCCCGTGCCGATACCATGGAAGCCGTGCTGCTCAAGCTTGAGGAAGCCGGCGCCGAGATCGAAACCGGTGATGGCTGGATCTCGCTGGACATGCATGGTCGCAGACCGAAGGCGGTCAACATTCGCACGGCACCCTATCCTGCCTTCCCAACCGACATGCAGGCTCAGTTCGTGGCGCTCAACGCCGTCGCTGAAGGCAGCGGTCGCGTGGTGGAAACCATTTTTGAAAACCGGTTCATGCATGTGCAGGAAATCAATCGCATGGGCGCGGACATTTCACTGGAAGGCAACACCGCCCTGGTCAATGGTGTCGAGCATCTGAGCGGTGCGCCGGTCATGGCGACCGACCTTCGTGCTTCGGCCAGTCTTGTGATTGCGGCTCTGGTGGCCGAAGGCGAGACCGTGGTGGATCGTATCTATCACATCGATCGTGGCTATGAGTGCATCGAGGAAAAGCTTCAGCTGATGGGGGCGCGTATTCGCCGCGTGCCGCGCTAAGGGGCCGTCGGGTGCACGCCATGCCGATTCATTTTTGCAGCCATTGAAGATCACATGAGTAAACCGTTGATACTGGCGCTCTCCAAGGGGCGGATTCTCAAGGAGACGCTGCCGCTGCTGGCGGCTGCCGGCATTGAGCCGCTGGAGCCGCTCGACAAGAGCCGAAAGCTGTTGTTCGATACCACGCTCGACAACGTCAAGCTGGTCATTTTGCGTGCCGTCGATGTGCCGACCTATGTGCAGATGGGTGCCGCGGACGTGGGCGTGGCCGGCAAGGATGTCCTGCTCGAGCATGGTGCTCAGGGGCTTTATGAACCGCTGGATCTGGATATTTCACGCTGCCGTCTGATGACGGCGGGCATCGAGGGCGTTACGCCCGGTCGTGCTCGACGTCGCGTGGCGACCAAGTTCGTCAATATTGCCCGGCGCTATTACTCGGATCTGGGTATTCAGGCCGAGGTCATCAAGCTTTATGGAGCGATGGAGCTGGCACCGCTGATGAACCTCGCCGATGAGATTGTCGATATCGTGGACACCGGCAATACCCTGCGGGCCAACGGCATGGCGCCGCGTGAGTTGATTGCCGATATCAGTACGCGGCTGGTGGTCAACAAGGCATCCATGACGGTGGAGCATGCTCGACTGGGGCCGCTGATCGAGCGTCTGGGTCAGGCGGTGGCCGAACGTCGCCAGAGCGATGTGACCTCCTGACGGCCGCAATCCGGTCAGCTGTCAGTAGCCATGTTTCGACAGGGCATCACGCCATCGATGCAGCACGATACTCTCCGGCACGTGCCGGAAGGCAAGGAGTGATTCAGTCGTAATGGACAAGCAAAGCATACATCGACTTTCTACACGCCAGCCGGATTTTGAAACCCGGCTGGATACGTTGCTGGACTGGGAAAGCGTGTCAAGCGCCGAGATCCAGCAAAGTGTTGATCGCATCATTGCTGATGTTCGCAGTCGCGGCGATGCGGCCGTGATCGATCTGACCCGTCAGTTCGATCGTCTTGACGTTCAGGACATGTCGGCACTCACGCTCACAGCTGAGCGGCTCGAACAGGCGTGGCAGGGGCTGCCGGAAGCGCAGCGTCAGGCGCTGGCCGTGGCGGGGGATCGCATTCGCGCCTACCACGAGCGGCAAAAGCCCGAACCCTGGTCCTACCAGGAGGCCGATGGCACCATGCTGGGTCAAAAGGTAACGCCGCTCGACAGGGCGGGGGTCTATGTTCCCGGCGGTAAGGCAGCCTATCCCTCATCTGTTCTGATGAATGTCATTCCGGCGCATGTCGCTGGTGTGGAAGACATTGTCATGGTCGTGCCGACACCGGATGGCGTGCTTAATGAGCTGGTGCTGGCTGCGGCTCACGTGGCCGGTGTGGCACGGGTGTTCACCATTGGCGGTGCCCAGGCCGTGGCAGCGCTGGCTTATGGCACCGAAACGATCCCGAAGGTCGACAAGATCGTGGGGCCTGGCAACATTTTTGTTGCAACGGCCAAGCGTGCCGTGTTCGGGCAGGTCGGTATCGACATGATTGCCGGGCCTTCCGAGATCCTGGTGGTATCCGATGGCGGCACCGATCCGGATTGGCTGGCGATGGATCTTTTTTCGCAGGCCGAGCACGACGAAGATGCCCAGGCCATTTTGATCAGCTGGGATGCCGAGCACCTGGAGGCGGTCGCAGAAAGCATCGAGCGTCTGCTGCCGACCCTTGAGCGTGCCGAGATCGTGCGTGAATCGCTGTCGCGTCGCGGTGCCCTGATTCTGGTGGAAGACGAAGCGCAGGCACTGTCGCTGATCAATCGTATCGCCCCTGAGCATCTGGAGCTTTCGGTAGAAGAGCCGCAGCGGCTGGTCGAACACGTTCGCCATGCCGGTGCCATCTTCATGGGACGCTACACTGCCGAGGCTCTGGGTGATTACTGTGCCGGCCCCAACCATGTCCTGCCGACGTCCGGCACGGCGCGTTTTTCCTCGCCTCTGGGGGTTTATGACTTCCAGAAGCGCTCGTCGCTGATTCAGTGCTCGCCGCAGGGGGCGTCAACGCTGGGGCAGACGGCCTCCGTGCTGGCAAGAGGCGAGTCGTTGACGGCACACGCCCGTTCGGCAGAAAACCGTATCGGCAGTCACAAGGACTGATTGAATTTTCTGTCGTCAAACGCCGGTCAGTTCTCGGACTGAACCGGCGTTACCGGTCGGCTTGGGCGCTCTCCCACACTGACCGTCACCTTGAAGCGTTTGCCGTTACGATAAAGCTCTATCGGTAGCTGCCTGCCGGGTTCAATCTCTGCGATATCCACCATGGCCGTCTGAGCATCCAGCAACGGTTTGCCGTCTATCGACAGAATCAGATCCCCTACCTTGATACCGGCCTGGGCTGCCGGACCACCATCCACGACATCCGAGACCACAACGCCGCGCGGGGCGTTGATGTCCAGCGACGAGGCCAGGCTTGAGCTGACTTCTCTCGCCTCGATTCCCAGCCAGCCCCTGACCACGCGCCCGCGGGTCACAAGATCGTTGAGAATGCCGTGTGCCAGATTGGTAGGAATGGCAAAACCGATGCCCTGTGACCCACCGGTGCGTGAGAAGATGGCTGTATTGATGCCCACCAGCGCGCCTTCGGAATTGACCAGCGCGCCCCCTGAGTTGCCCGGATTGATCGCCGCGTCCGTCTGGATGAAATCCTCATAGGCATTCAGGCCCAGGTGGTTTCGACCGGTGGCGCTGATGATGCCCATGGTGACGGTCTGACCTACGCCAAAGGGGTTGCCAATGGCCAGGGCAATGTCGCCGACGCGAGTGTTGGTCGCATCGGCCAGATCGATGACCGGGAGGTTGTCCAGATCAATCTTGAGCACGGCAAGATCCGTTTCCGGGTCGGTGCCGATCACGGTAGCCAGCGTTTCCCGACCATCCTGCAGAGCCACCTGTACTTCATCAGCGCCGCTGATAACGTGATTGTTGGTAAGAATGTAGCCCTCATCACTGACGATGACGCCAGAGCCAAGACTCGACAGCATGCGACGGCGGCCGGATTGGCTGTTGCCAAAAAACTGTTCGAAGAAAGGGTCGGACATCAGCGGATGATGGTCACGCTCCACCAGTCTTGACGAATAGACATTGACCACGGCGGGAGCTGCATGTTGTACGGCGTCAGAGTAGCTTGCCGTGCCCGGGCCACGCTGCAGTGGCGCCGCATTTCGGGTGACGGGCGGCGTGCGCTGTACGGGGGGTGTAATCGTCGGTGTAATGGATGATGGCGCAACAGCCTGAGCCTGTCGGCCATCGCTTGCAGAGTGATCGCCAGAGTCGATGATCTGTGGCATGTGATCCAGCATGACCAGCGCCAGCAATACACCACAGACAACAGGCCAGATCAGGGGCACCAGAAATCGGCGCATGACAACATCCTTTTGAAACAGGCAGCCTGGAGCTGCAGACTTGCAGAGTATTCTAACCGGCATTCGTGGCAAGGGCGCTGCCGTCTTTCATGCCGGTCGCAATGTCATATAGAGATTGGGCGAGTTTATCATTCAGGCGTCGTCAATGCCTGATACAGGCGTGACACTTTCAAAAATCGAGGGTCGGGAGACAAAACATGATCGAGCGCAGGGTGCTGCTGGAAGACATGAAGACACTGCTCGCGCCGCAGCGCTTCAAGGACTTTACCGTCAACGGTCTTCAGGTCGGGGGTGGGGAGCAGGTTGGGCGTGTCATGAGTGGTGTGACGGCCAGCCAGGATCTGCTCGATGAGGCGGTGGCATGGCAGGCCGACATGGTGCTGGTTCACCATGGCTACTTCTGGAAAAACGAACCTGTAGCGATTACCGGCATGAAGCAGCGGCGCATCGCCACGCTTCTGGCCCATGGCATCAATCTGGTAGCCTGGCATCTACCATTGGACGCGCACGCAACGCTTGGCAATAACGTTTTGCTGGCTGATCGAATGGGGTGGACGGTACGGGGTGTCCTTGACGGTGAGGTGGGGCAGGGGCTTTTGTACCACGGTGACATGCCTGAATGTTCACAGCAGGCGCTGGCCGAACAGCTTCATCGGCAACTGGCGCACAAGCCTTTGATGATTTCCGGTCATGATCGTCCTGTCCGGCGGATTGCGTGGTGCACGGGCGGCGCACAGGACATGATCATTGATGCGGCGGAGGCCGGCATGGATGCCTTCGTTTCCGGTGAAGTCTCGGAACGCACCACACATCTGGCTCGAGAAATGGGAATTACCTATTATGCCGCCGGCCATCATGCCACCGAGCGTGATGGTATAAGAGCTCTGGGCGAATGGCTGGCGCAGCGTCACGACATCGAGCATCGCTTTGTCGATATCGATAATCCGGTGTAACTGTCGCCGGGGAGGCCGGCGACAGTGATGTTGTGATCAGTAGCGGGGGGGTTGCGGGTCGGTGCCGTGACTTTCCTGCTTCTGACGCAGCCCGTAACTTTCATCGAGGGTCCCATTGCCGTCGGCATAGTCACGAGGAATGTGAAGAGAAGTTGTGTCTTCTTCACTCTCTTCGGTTGCATCAACCTTCGGGCGGCGCTTCAGGGCCGGGTCACTGGCCAGAGCACTGGCGTCGGCGTCGAGTCGTGACTGGAGCGCTTCGCTCTGGCGGGCAAGGTTGCGCGCCAGTGTCGTGACATCGGTAAAATGCGTATTCACGTTCTCGCGCAACCCCTTGAGTTCAAGTTCGGTTTCGGCCAGACGCTGCTTGAGCTTCTGGCTGGTGGCTCTCTGACTGCCCGAAAAATGTCGAATCAGTACGCCGATCACGATGCCTGCCAGCAGTGCCACAGCGGCGACTACCCAATCAATGTTGCCTTCGTTCAACGCTATTCCCCTCTTTTAAAGCTGATTGCACGCACGACAGGCGTGACCATGAGATAGTCCATTATAGAAGGCGTCGTGTTGTCCGGGTCAATTCACTCACGACATAATCGTTCCCATCAGCGCGGACATCTCGCCACCGACAGGGGCGATTCAGGCCGCATCACACTGTACAATCACGAACATCCGATCTTTGGCAAGGCACCAGATAACATGTCCAGACTTTCCCCGCGAGAACAGTACCGTCAGGATCTTGAGCGTGAAGGCTTTCAGCATGACAGCTCTCAGGAAAAGGCCGTTGAACATCTCCAGCGCCTTTATGAAGCACTGACCAGTCGGCCACGTCCCAAACCTGCCACGGTCGCAGCTGATAGCGGGATCAAGTCAAAAATGTCAGGGTTTTTTGGCAGGAAAAGTGCTCCTTCTACCCCGGCGGCGCCTGCCGAGCCTGATGTCAAGGGACTCTATTTCTGGGGCGGTGTGGGACGGGGAAAGACCTGGCTGGTGGACACCTTTCATGACAGTCTGCCCTTTGATGACAAGATGCGTACGCACTTTCATCGTTTCATGCAGCGTGTGCACAAGGAACTTGAGGTTCACAAGGGCCAAAAGAACCCGCTGACCCAGGTGGCGGCAAAACTGGCCGGCGAGGCCAGAGTCATCTGCCTTGATGAGTTTTTCGTCAAGGACATTACCGATGCCATGATCCTGGGCAATCTGCTCGATGCCCTTTTTGCTCAGGGGGTGGTGCTGGTAACGACTTCCAACATTGTACCGGATGAGCTGTATAAAAATGGTCTGCAGCGGGATCGTTTCCTGCCCGCCATTGATCTGCTCAACCGCCACTGCGAAGTGGTCAATGTCGATGCGGGCATTGATTATCGAATGCGTACCCTGACCCGCAAAGAAGTGTTTCATACCCCACCGGGGGACAGCGCTGACGAGGCGCTGCAGGAGAGCTTTGTTCATCTGGCAGGAGAGCCGGGTGAAGAAGAAACGCTGCGCATCAATGGACGGGCGCTGAAGGCTCGACGCTGTCATGAGGGGGTGGTCTGGTTCGACTTCAAGACGCTTTGTGATGGTCCGCGCAGTCAAAACGACTATATCGAGCTCTCAAGGCAGTATCACAGCGTGCTGATTTCCAACGTGCCGGTGATGGGGGCAGCAATCGAGGATCAGGCGCGTCGCTTTATCAATCTGGTGGATGAGTTTTATGACCGCGCCGTCAAACTGGTCATGTCGGCGGAGGCCGAGCCGGAATCACTCTATAGCGGCGGTGAGCTTGCCTTTGAATTCGAACGTACCGTGTCGCGCCTTCAGGAGATGCAGTCAAGCGAGTATCTGGCGTTGACTCACAAGCCCTGAATGTGATTATCCCTTGTTCGCTGGGCGCAGGCTCTGTACAATGCGCGCTCGCTTATCGTTGTTGTGTCTGCCTGCAGGGGCAACAACCAAGAAAAATAGGGATTGGCAGGGCAGAAGTGATGCTCTCGCCACAACCATGGTGATTCATACATGAAGACGTTCAGCGCCAAACCGCAGTCCGTGCAGCGCGACTGGTATGTCATCGACGCGGAAGACAAGACTCTGGGTCGACTGGCAACCGAGATCGCTCGCCGTCTGCGTGGCAAACACAAGCCCGAATATACTCCTCACGTTGACACCGGTGACTACATCGTTGTCGTCAACGCCGAGAAAGTCCGTGTGACCGGCAAGAAGTCCTTTGCCAAGCAGTATTATCGCCATACCGGTTATCCGGGCGGCCTGCGTTCGATGAATTTCGAGCAGATGATCGATCATGCGCCCGAGCGTGTCATCGAAATCGCTGTCAAGGGAATGCTGCCCAAGGGCCCGCTGGGTCGCGCCATGTACTCCAAGCTCAAGGTTTATGCCGGTGGTGAGCATCCTCATGCGGCACAGCAACCCCAGGCACTGAATCTCTAAAGGAACATTTTCATGGCACAGCAGCAGTACTACGGCACAGGCCGCCGCAAGACCTCTACCGCACGCGTTTTTCTGCGTCCCGGTAATGGCAAGATCACGGTCAACAAGCGTGAGCTCAACGAATACTTTGGCCGCGTTACCGCGCAGATGGTTGTGCGCCAGCCGCTTGAGCTGACCGAGCTGACCGAACAGTTCGACATTTATGTCACCGTTCAGGGTGGCGGCGGTTCTGCACAGGCAGGCGCCATCCGTCACGGCATTACTCGTGCCCTGATGGAATACAATGAAGAACTGCGCACACCGCTGCGCAGCGCCGGCTACGTGACGCGTGATGCGCGTATGGTCGAGCGTAAGAAGGTTGGTCTGCGCAAGGCACGTCGTCGTCCCCAGTTCTCCAAGCGTTAAGCTTCGACGTCATGTCACAAGACGCCCGGGTGTTTTCCCGGGCGTTTTTGTGTCTGCAGGACAATTTTGCAACTCGTTGAAACGCTTTGGTTGGCAATCCGGCAACCGAAAGGCGTGCTCTCGTGTTATTATCCAGCTCGTCATTAAAGTGAGGACTTTCTATGGGTGTTGTGGCCAAACGATCGTCAATGACGTTCTATACAGGCAGTGACGACCATTACAGCCATCGCGTCAGGATCGTGCTGGCCGAAAAGGGGATTTCCGTTGATATCATTGAGGTCAACGATGAGCATCGTCCAGCAGAGCTGGCCGACCTTAACCCCTATAATAGTGTGCCGACACTGATCGATCGTGACCTGGTTCTTTATGAATCCAAGGTCATGATGGAGTACTTGGATGAGCGTTTTCCGCATCCGCCTCTGTTGCCGGTCTACCCGGTAGCGCGAGCGCAAAGCCGCCTCTGGATGCACCGTATTGAGCGTGAATGGTGCCCGATGGTGGAGCGCATTCTGTCGCCTGGCTCCAAGAAGGAAGTCGAACAGGCGCGCAAGGAGTTGCGTGAGAGTCTTATCGGCATCAGCCCGATTTTTGAAGATATTCCGTTTTTCATGAGCGAAGAGTTCTCGCTGGTAGACTGCTGCCTCGCTCCCATTCTCTGGCGTTTGCCGGCACTGGGTGTTGAACTACCCGAGCAGCAGGTCAAACCGCTGATGGGCTATATGGAAAGACTGTTCGCTCGAGATGCCTTCAGAGCATCGCTTCTTGAGTCGGAGCGTGAGCTTCGGACCTGATCGGATCATCGCTGCAGACAGGTTGTTTTCTGCAGCAAACATACTGATTGATGCGCAGGGCTTATATTTCGATGCATTCTTCAGTGAGGTGAAAACATGCATTCCAGCCGTCCCTATCTGATTCGTGCGCTATATCAGTGGCTGCTGGACAACGACTGCACACCCTATGTCGTTGTCGATGCCGAGCGCACGGGTGTGGTGGTACCAGAGCAGTTCGTCCAGAACGGCCAGATTGTTCTCAATATTGGTCCAGGCGCCGTTCGAGAGCTTTTCATGGAAAACGACATGGTGGCTTTCAATGCACGTTTCGGCGGCCAGCCAATGACCGTTGAGCTGCCCATCGATGCCATCATTGCCATCTACGCGCGTGAAAATGGTGTGGGCATGGTTTTCGGTCAGGAGCCTGTCATGCCGGACGATGCTGCCGATTCAGCCGAGCCCGACAATGATGATCTCGACGAGCGGGACTCTCATCTGGGCGCGGTGGCGAGAACGGATGAGGATCAGGGTGAGGGTGGAAACGACGATGACGACGACGGCTCACGCCCGCCCAAGGGGCGACCGTCCCTGAAGGTCATCAAGTAATTGCCCGCCATTGCTATACCAGCGGACCCGCCATCATGGCGGGTCCGTTTTTTTGTCTGACTGTTTATACCGAGCAAGGGTGGGCAGCTTGCAGGGGCTTATACGCCCAGATATTCGAAGGCCTTGACGATGCGCTGTACGCCGCTGGTCTGTGAGACCAGTCGAACAAGATAGTCTGCCTCGCTGGCGCGAACCATTCCCATCAAATACACCGTGCCATTTTCGGTGAGAACCCTGACCCGGTCGCTGTTGATCTGATTGCTGGCGGTGATGCGGGCCTTCACTCGCGAAGTGATCCAGGTGTCCTGCAGTCGCTGCTGCGTTGAACTGTTGGGGCCGACACTCAACTCATTGCGCAGATGGCGCACGCCTTTCAGTTGCGTGGCGAGTTCACCTGCCTGTGCCTTCTGGGCCTCGGTGCCGACCTGACCGGTCAGCAATGCAAAGCCGTTATAGACATCAACATTGATGTGGGTGTTATCCAGGCTGTCGGTGGCCCGGATACTGTCCCAGAGCATGCGGGCAGTCTGCGTGTCCTGATCGATGGCATAGCTGGTGCGGGTGCCATAACCGCTGCTGCCGGTAATGGTGCTGCAGCCGCTGGTTGCAAGTGTGGCGCCGAGCAGCAGGGCGCCTGTCAGCCGGAAAAGTGTATGCTTATTCATTGCTGCCAAAGAGCTGGTGGTCGATTAGATCGCAAAGACAGTGAATGACCAGCAGGTGCACTTCCTGAATGCGAGCGGTAACGGTTGCCGGGACCCGGATCTCGCAGTCTTCCTGTCCCAGAAGAGAGGCCATATTGCCGCCGTCCCGCCCGGTCAGAGCGATGATGATCATGTCGCGATCATGAGCAGCCTGAATGGCCTGAATGACGTTGGCGGAGTTGCCGCTGGTAGAGATGGCCAGCAGAACATCACCGGGTTGTCCCAGTGCCCGAATCTGCTTGGAGAAGACATCGTTATAGCTGTAATCGTTGGCAATGGAGGTGATGGTCGAGGAGTCGGTGGTCAACGCCAGTGCCGGCAGACTCGGTCGCTCGCGCTCGAAGCGGTTCAGCAGTTCTGATGAAAAGTGCTGAGCGTCGCCAGCGCTGCCTCCATTGCCGCATGTCAGAATCTTGCCGTCATTGATCAGGCTCTGAACCATGATCTGGCTGGCCGTTTCGATGAAGGGCGGCAGGACCTCGCTCGACCAGGTCTTGACGTCGATGCTGGCGTTGAATTGATCGATGATGCGTGATTGAAAGTCCATGGCACTCTTCAAATGGTCAATGGCGTTATATTTCCGCGGTATCACTGCCAGGCTCAAAAGGCATCAAAGGCGCTTTTGACCCAGTCAAAGTGCAGGTGGTTGGGAGGCTCCCCCGTTACCCCTACCGCATCAAAGCGGCACGGGCATGATAACCGCTTGTCGAGTAGATACAAATGCGCGGCCCGGATCAGCTTTCGCTGCTTGGCAGGCGTGATGGTTTCCAGCGGAGAGCCGTGGGAGGCGCTGGCGCGATAGCGCACTTCAATAAAGACCAGCGTGTCACCGTCGCGCATGATCAGATCGGTTTCGCCGCCCCGCACATGCTGGTTGCGGGTAATCATGATCAGACCCTGTTGTTCAAGCCATTGCGCGGTCAACGACTCGATGTCGTGACCGCGCTGACGGTGGCTGAAGGAGCGAAAGGCCACGGTGGCTCAGGGCAATGTTGGCTGGCCATTGCGGAAGACAGCCCAGGGCAGGGTTCGAACGACCCGACCATCCTGACCGGGGGCGAGTCGGCCGGTGGCGCCGTAAAGTTCAAATCCACCGATGGCGCTCATGACCGGCAGTCGACGTGCCAGTTCAAAGGCATCAACCCCCATGGCGTGAAGCTTGATCATGGCCGGCTGATCATCCTGAATGAGCCGCTCGCGAGTCGACTCAAAGGGCAGGGCGTCAATGCCGCCGGCAGCAGCCTCGGGGATCAGCCAGGGAATGTCCACGAACATCACGTCATCAAGATCGTGATCGAGTCGCGGCTGAGGTGAGCCTTCGTAAGCGTGCGAGGTGGCATAGATGGGCAGATTTGCGGCGTTGTAGTAATCAAGGGTCGGAGGAACCTGGCGGGCATAGCCGGGCAGGGCCAGCAAAAACAGCATATCCGGTCGACCACGGCCGCCATTGAGGACCGACTTGACTGCAGAGGTGGCGGAGGCTGACGGATCATAATTCTGAACGCTGACCAGCTCACCACCTTCCTGCTGCCACTGATTCTGGAAGGCGCCCAGAACGCGACTGCCCCATTCGTTGTCCGGCACCATGACACCGGCCCGATGATGGCCGTCAAGCTGGCCGCGCTGGGCCGCCTGGCGTGCTTCATCCTCGGCCGAGAGTCCGTACTGGAAAAGATTTCGGGCGCTGTTGCGATCATGCGTTCCATAGTTGAGAGCCAGCGTTGGCAGTGCCACGCTGTCACGTGTTTCCAGCTGGGAAACCTGCTCCTTGCTGAGCGGACCGATGACGGCCTGGGCGCCTTCCATGGTGGCACGGGCATAAAGGCTTTCGATGTCCTGGCCGGTCGTGTCATAAAAAACCAGTTCGGGAACCTGTCCGCCCTGGCTTCTGACATCATCGGCGCGCGTTTCGATGCCTTCACGAATGGCGGTGGCGATGGATTCCAGCGGGCCGCTCTGGGGCAGAAATACCGCAATCCTGCGGATTTCCTGATCACGAATCTCATCCAGTTTGCCCAGATCCGTTGGCAGACGGCGAGAAGCGGGGTGACGGGGATTGTTGGACTGCCACTGGCTGATGGCATTTGTCAGGGTGCCAATATTGGCGCCCTGTTGGCGCTGGAGTTGTGCAAGCGTTACCCAGCCGGCAGCTACGCTGCCCTGTCCGGCCAGTTGGTCGAGCTGACTCGGATCGAGACGGTTGAGCTGGCGCCAGATGGTGTCATTGAGCTGGGTGTCATCCGTGCGCTGCTGCAGGGCGGTCAGCGTCTGTGCCGCTTCAAACGGCTGGTTGTTCATGGCCTGTGCCAGGCCGCGCCGCTCGAGAAGCGTATTTCTTTCACTGTCCGGCAGCGTTGCGGCGCTATCCAGAACATCGGTAGCAGCCAGCACCGTTTGTGGATCCTGAAGCTCAAGGCCTATGCGGGAGGTCAGCAGTGCCCAGCGAAGCTGCTGGTCACTGGACAGGACCGAACGGTCGAGCGAACTGGCAATGTCCAGCGCGCGCTGGTTGTCACCCTGGCGCTGAAAAAGTTCGGCTGCCTGCAGGCGAGTGGCGGCGGCTTCGCTGCCCTGTTGCTGTTGAGCCTGACTTAGCAGATCGTTGGGGGACTGGCCGCCAAAGCGATCAACAATGCCCGATGTGCCGGCACAGCCTGCCAGTGTAAGTGCCACCATGGCCGCGCCGGCCAGTCTGGTAAGTGATGTTCGCATGCCTGGGCAGTTCCTTTTCTTGCCGGTCTCCATGATGGCGCCACAGCGTGGCGTCAGCGAACTGCACGGCGTACCATGCAGCTCCAGTCGAGCCTGTACCGTTTTTGGTCATGACACAGGCAAATCCGAAAGCAATGACGCGTCCGAACCAGTGTAGTGTGATGACATGAATAGTTTTAGCAAGGGCGCATTGTACGTGGTTGCCACCCCGATTGGTAACCTTGATGACCTCTCAAGACGTGCCATGGATACCCTGGCACAGGCCGATCTGATCGCGGCCGAAGATACCCGCCACAGCGTGCGCCTGCTTGATCATATCGGCGTGAGGGTGCCGCTGGTGTCTCTTCACGAGCACAATGAAACCTCGCGAATCGAGCGTATCCGACAGGCCCTTGATGACGGCCAGCGCGTCGCGCTGATCAGTGACGCCGGTACCCCCCTGATTTCTGATCCCGGTTATCGTCTGGTGCAGGCACTGCGGGAGGCAGAGTATACCGTCATCCCCATTCCTGGCCCCAGCGCGCTGATCACGGCGCTGAGCGCTGCGGGGCTGCCGACCGAGCGTTTTTTGTTTGAAGGCTTTCTGCCGGCCAAAGGCGCCGGGCGACGCCAGCGCCTGAGTGATGTTGTCGAACTGCCGGTGACGATAGTGCTCTATGAATCTCCGCACCGGATTCGCCAGCTTCTGGAGGATGTCGAGACCGTGTTCGGTGAGCGTCACGTAGTCATCGCGCGTGAGCTGACCAAGACCTTTGAGACCTTTCTACAGGGCACGGCAGGCAGTCTGCTGGCACGCATGGCTGAAGACGCCGATCAGATGCGTGGCGAGTTTGTTGTCATGATGGCACCGGCCCCCGAGAAGGCACCAGCAGACAGTGGCCAGATTGATGGCGATCAGCTGTTGTCCTCACTTCTGGAGGAGGGAGTGGGAGTCAAGCAGTCGGCCAGTGTGGCCACCCGCATACTGGGGGGGCGCAAGAGCGACTGGTATCAGCGTGCCCAGGCGCTCAAGGATAACGGTTTTTGTAAGTGATTGTTGCCGTTGGGTCACCAGGGGCGGCGCACAAGGATAAAAATGGTTAACGCGCTTGGAGACGGGGGTCGGCACTGATATTCTTGCGCGCTTGGGAGTCGGCCGGACAGTCGCCGCTGAACCTTCGGGTTCGGGGGAGGAAAGTCCGGGCTCCACAGGGCAGGATGCCAGGTAACGCCTGGGCGGCGCGAGCCGACGGAAAGTGCAGCAGAGAGTAGACCGCCCAAGCGGTGCCGATTCTCTCGGCACCGACGGCAAGGGTGAAAGGGTGCGGTAAGAGCGCACCGCACGCCTGGTAACAGGTCGTGGCATGGTAAACCCCATCCGGAGCAAGACCGAATAGGAACCCATTGGCGTGGCCCGCGTCGGGTTCGGGTAGGTTGCTTGAGGCGTTCGGTGACGAACGCCCTAGAGGAATGACTGTTCTCGACAGAACCCGGCTTACAGGCCGACTCCCACCTGTTTTCCCCTTGAAACATCCCTTGAGTTCTCATGAATCAGACCCCAGGTATCCGGCAAGACCACAAGCATGAAAGCGTCCTGCTTGAGGGTGCCGTCGATGCCCTCGTTCAGCGGCCCGACGGCCTCTATCTGGACGGTACATTCGGGCGTGGCGGGCATTCCCGCGCCATCCTTGACCGCCTGAGTGATCAGGGGCGCCTGGTCGCCATCGACCGTGATCCTGATGCGCTGGCCGCTGCGGCAGACATCGAGGACTCACGGTTTCATATTGCACGCGCCACATTCGCCGATCTGGGCGATGTCGCACGCCAGCAAGGCGTACACGGCAGGCTTTCCGGCATTTTGCTGGATGTGGGCGTGTCTTCTCCTCAGCTCGATGATGCCGGTCGTGGCTTCAGCTTCATGCGCGACGGTCCGCTCGACATGCGCATGGATCCTGAGTCGGGTATCAGTGCGGCTCAGTGGATTGCCGAAACCTCCGAGCGCGAGATGGCGGACATCTTCAAGCGTCTGGGTGAGGAGCGCTTTGCCAAACGTCTGGCGCGAGCGGTCGTGACGCAGCGCAAGGAAGCCCCCATTACCCGCACCGTTGAACTTGCCGAGCTCTTGAAAACGGCGCATCCGGCGTGGGAGAAGGGGCGTCACCCTGCCACGCGCGCCTTTCAGGCCATTCGTATTCATCTCAATGACGAGCTGGGTCAGCTCGAGCGTGCCCTGGAGGCAGCGCTTGAGGCTCTGGCGCCCGATGGCCGCCTGGTGGTGATCAGCTTTCACTCGCTGGAGGATCGCCTGGTCAAGCGCTTTATTCGCGACAAGTCCCGGGGGGACCAGCATCTGCCGCGGCACATGCCGCTGCGCGAGGATCAGATTCGCCGCGACATGGCACCCGTTGGCAAGGCCATTCGTCCGGACGAACAGGAAACCGGACTCAACGTCCGTGCCCGTAGCGCTGTCATGCGTGTGGCTCGCAAGCTGGGGCAGGAGGGCTAGCCATCATGGTCGAACGCACGTCCGGATCGTCTTCGCGCAGCCAATGGCAGTGGCCCTTTCGGCTCCGCCTGACCTTCATGCATGGCGTCATTCTGGTCATGCTGCTACTGGTCATTTTTTCAGCGCTGGGGGTCATCAGTACGGCCTATCACACGCGCTCTCAATACGCGCGACTGCAGACCATGGAGCATCGGCATGATCAGCTTCAAACGGTGTGGAGTCGCTTGCTGCTGGAAGAAAGCACCTGGTCGACCCCTTCACGTATCGAAAATCTGGCGCGTGATCGTCTTGAGATGCATGTGCCGGATGTCCACCACACCAGGGTCATGCGGCCATGAGTGAACAAAATCGCCGTGTCGGGCGTAATGCACGCATGTATGGCGGGAATACGGCTGCCAGTCATGTGACTGCCATGCCGATCTGGCGTTACCGATTCGTACTGGCCATCATCTTCATGGCCATGGCGGTGCTGGTCGGTCGTATTGTCTATCTGCAGGTCTTTGATCATCAATTCCTGCAGGGGCAGGGTGACTCCCGAACCATTCGGGTGCAGAGCATCGATGCCCACCGTGGCATGATTACCGACCGCGATGGTGAACCACTGGCTGTATCTACCCCGGTGGTGACCCTGTGGGCCAATCCAGGGGATCTTCCCGAGGACCCGGTACAGCTGACACGGCTGGCTAAAGCACTGGATGAGCGACCTGCAGATTTCATGGCGCGGGTAAAAAACTACCGCGACAAGGAGTTCATGTATCTCAAGCGCCGGGTCACGCCCGAGCCTGCCAGCCGCGTACTGGCACTTGATATCCCCGGCGTGCACGGTCGTCATGAATACAAGCGCTACTATCCGGCCGGTGAGGTGACTTCGCAGCTGGTGGGCATGACCAACATTGACGATCACGGTCAGGAAGGGCTGGAACTGGCCTTTGACCGCTATCTGTCAGGTATTCCGGGGCAGCGTCGTGTGCTGCAGGACCGCAAGGGCCAGCTGGTGCGTGATCTGCACATGATTCGAGAGGCCCATCCGGGCGGCGATGTGACCCTGTCGATCAATCTGCGCCTGCAGTATCTGGCCTATCGTGAGCTGAAGGCGGCGGTCAACGAGCACAACGCGGACAGCGGCACTCTTGTCATGATGGACGCGCATACCGGTGAGGTGCTGGCCATGGTCAGCCTGCCGTCCTATAACCCCAATAATCGCACCAGTGTAGATCCGGCGGGGCTGCGCAATCGGTCACTGACCGATGCGTTCGAGCCGGGGTCGGTCATGAAACCGCTGGCCATGAGCGCGGGGCTCGAATCGGGCAAGTTCACGCCGCATACCCCCATGGATACCACTCCCGGCTGGATGATGGTGGATGGCTATACCATCAAGGACACCCGCAATTTCGGCAAGCTGGACATGACCGGTGTCATTACCCACTCCTCCAATATCGGCATGACCCATATGGCTCTGGCCCTCCCGGATGATGCCATCTGGAACGTCTATGACTCGATGAAGCTGGGGCACCCCACCGGGCTTGGCTTCCCCGGGGAAGCCACCGGCAGTCTGCCCTCGCCGTTCAGCTGGTCCAAGGCCAAGCGTGCCACGCTCTCTTACGGGTATGGGCTATCAGTCAATGCCGTACAGCTGGCGAGTGCTTATACGGCGATTACCAATGATGGTAAACAGTTGCCGCCTTCGCTGCTCAAGCTGAACAAGCCGCCTGAAGGGCATCAGGTCATGTCCTCCAAAACGGCCCATGAGCTGATTCAGATGATGGAGACGGTCGTAGAGCCCGGTGGTGGTGGTACACGGGCAGCGCTTGAGGGTTATCGGGTGGCCGGCAAGACCGGTACCGTGAGAAAAATCGGCAATACCGGCTATCAGAAAGAGGCCTATCGCTCCAACTTTGTCGGTATTGCACCGGCCAGCAAGCCTCGCATCGTGACCGTGATTTCGATCGATAACCCCAAGGGTAAAGAGTACTACGGTGGCCTGGTGGCGGCGCCCATCTTCTCCCGAGTGGCCGGCAATGCGCTGCGCCTTCTGGATGTCCCCCCCGATGATCAGAGCAAGGAGACGCCTGGTGCCTGATTTGCCGACCTGCACGCTGGCCGAGGCCATTGCACGACTCTGGCCCGATATCGATACCCTGTCGCTGCCTGAAGAGGCGCGTCTGGTGCTGGACTCACGCCATCTCCAGCCCGGTGATGTTTTTGTGGCGCTGCCCGGCACTCGTGTCGACGGTCGTCAGTACATTGACCAGGCTCGTGATCGGGGCGCTGCGATGATTCTGGTGGCTTCGCCCTGGCAGGAAAGGGCCGATGATCTGCTGGTGCTGGATGACCTGCCCGAGCGGCTGGGAAAGCTGGCATCGCTGGTCATGGGAGTGCCGGATTCGCTTGAGCAGATTGCGGTGACCGGTACCAACGGCAAGAGCTCCGTAACGCACTACATCGCTGCGCTCAGCGAGGCGATGGCAACGCCTGCCGGTCTGATTGGCACGCTGGGCAGCGGTCGTCCCGGCAGGCTTGAGCACGCCGGGCTGACGACACCGGATGCCCTCTCACTGCAGGAGCGTCTGCGCGAACTGGCGGTCGACGGCGCCGAGCGCGTGGCACTGGAAGCCTCCTCTCACGCGCTTGATCAACATCGTCTGAGCGGTTGCCATATCCGCGCAGCGGTCTTTACCAATCTGAGTCGTGATCATCTGGACTATCACCCGAGCATGGCCGCCTATGCCGCTGCGAAGGCACGTCTTTTTCAGCGTTCCGAGCTTGAGCTTGCCGTGGTCAACGCAGACGACACTCTGGCGCGCCTGATGCTGGCAGGCGTGCCCAAAAAGGCCAGAGTGTTGCGAGTCGGCAGTCAGAAGGACCATGACTTTCAGGTACTCCGCTGGCAGGCGCAGCGTCTCGGCCTTGAGGCAGGCGTCATGACACCGGAAGGGGAGCGAACCCTGCGGCTTTCGCTGATGGGACGCTTCAATCTGGACAATGTGCTGCTTGCCATCGCGACCCTGTACGGACTTGGCAGTCCGCTGGAGGCGCTGATGAAGGCGGCAGAACAGCTGACGCCGGTACCCGGGCGGATGCAGCTGCTGGCACGCCCCGGGGCGCCTGCGGTGGTGGTGGATTATGCTCATACGCCCGATGCGCTTCGCAATGCACTGCTGGCCCTGCGTGAGCATGTGCCGGGCAGGCTCTGGTGCGTGCTGGGCTGTGGTGGAGATCGCGATACCGGCAAACGCCCTCTGATGGGTGGTGTCGCAGCACTGCTCGCCGACGAGGTGGTGGTCACCGATGACAATCCCCGCAGCGAGGCGCCTGAAGAGATTCGTCGGATGATCATGGCCGAGATGCCTGATGGGGCGCACGTTCGCGAGATTGCCGGACGAGCACGTGCCATTGCCAATGTCGTTGAAAACGCCGGACCAGAAGATGTGATCCTGCTGGCTGGCAAGGGGCACGAGGACTACCAGGACATTCAGGGCGTGCGTCATCCGTTCAGCGATATGGATGTGGCCTCTCTGGCACTGGAGGCTCACTGGCATGAGTAATACGCCGACAGACATCATTGAAGCCCTGCGTCTGAAGGACGATGCCATCATCGATGCGCAGGATCGTTTCAGGCGTGCCACCGCCTGTCGCATCGTGACCGATACCCGCAGTCTGCAGGCGGGAGACGTGTTTCTGGCGCTTCGTGGCGATCGTTTCGATGGTCATGACTTTCTGGAAATGGCGCGCGATCGCGGCGCCATTGCTGCCATCGTTGATACGCCGTTCGAGACCGACATCGCACAGCTGGTAGTGGCGGATACACGTCTGGCGCTTGGGCTACTGGCGCGCCATCATCGCCTTCAGTGGCAGGGTCGGCTGGCCGCCATTACCGGCAACAGTGGCAAGACCACCGTACGTGCCCTTTGCGAGGCCATCCTGTCACGCCGCGCGCTGACACATGCCACCCGGGGCAATCTCAACAATGATATCGGGGTGCCGCTGACGCTTTTGCAGCTTGACGGGCATTGTCACCAGGCGGTGATTGAAGCCGGTGCCAACCATACGGGTGAAATTGCCTGGACAACGGCGCTGGCGTGTCCGGACGTGGTGCTGATCAACAACGTCACCGATGCTCACATCGGCGAGTTCGGCAGTGCCGGCCATATTGCGCAGGCCAAGGCCGAGATACTGTCGGGGCTTTCGCCTGATGGCATCGCGGTGCTCAATCGTAACGATCGCTTTTACGGCGTCTGGGCAGCGCTTGCCTCCGGACATGACATTCTGGATTTCGGTATTGACGTTGGCGCCCGCGTTCAGGCCATTGATTTGATGAGCGAAGAGGGCTTTTATCGGTTTACGCTCACAATCGATGGTGACGAAGTGGGTCGGGTTGTACTGCCGCTCATGGGTCGTCACAACGTCATGAATGCTTTAGGTGCTGCTGCCGTGGCGCATGCCATGGGCTGTGAGCCGGTACACATACTGGCGGGCCTGAACGAGGCCGAAGGTGTGGCCCGGCGAATGGTGATGATTGAAGGTATTCGCGGTGCCACGCTGATTGATGACAGCTACAACGCCAACCCGGGGGCCATGCGGGCGTCGCTGGACACGCTCGTGCAAAGGCCCGGGCCACGCTGGTGCTTTCTTGGCGCCATGGGCGAGCTGGGACGTTACAGCGACCAGGCGCACGAGGCGCTGGGGCAGTATGCTCGCACCCTGGATATTGATCGAATGATCACGATCGGCGAACCTGCCCGAGCGACGTCTACTGCCTTTGGAGAGCATGGGCGCCATTTTGACGATTGGGCATCACTGATCGAGTTTGCTCAACATTCTTTGCCTACTAACGCCAGTGTGCTGATCAAGGGATCTCTCAGCGCCGGGATGGACCGTCTGGTCAATGCGCTTCGATCAGAATCTTCAGGTGATTATTCATAATGTTGCTTTTTCTTGCCGAACTGCT
Organism: Kushneria konosiri; assembly: GCF_002155145.1. Taxonomy (NCBI): domain Bacteria; kingdom Pseudomonadati; phylum Pseudomonadota; class Gammaproteobacteria; order Oceanospirillales; family Halomonadaceae; genus Kushneria; species Kushneria konosiri. The sequence goes on along the minus strand of NZ_CP021323.1, from coordinate 3,494,118 downwards.
CTCTTCCTTCCAAACCAGTTTCAGTGTTTTTGGTTATCTGACCCTGCGAATGATTCTGGCCACGCTGACCGCACTTTTACTGTCATTGATGATTGGTCCCTGGGTCATTCGCCGGCTTGTCGCCGGTCAGATCGGCCAGGCGATTCGTGATGATGGTCCGCAGTCACATCTGTCCAAGGCGGGCACACCCACCATGGGCGGCGTGATGATTCTGCTGTCGATTGCGATCTCCACGCTTCTATGGGCCGATCTGGGTAATCATTACGTCTGGCTGGTGCTGCTGGTCACTCTGGGTTTCGGGGCGATCGGCTGGGTTGATGACTATCGCAAGGTGGTCGAAAAGAACCCGCGTGGTCTGCCGGCCAAATGGAAGTATCTGTGGCAGTCGGTGATCGGTTTGACCGTGGCCGTGGCGCTTTATGTCACGTCGGCCTCTCCGGTTGAAACCAGTCTGATCGTGCCGTTTTTCAAAAGTGTCGTGATTCAGCTGGGGCCCTTTTTCATCCTGCTGACCTATCTGGTCATCGTAGGCAGCTCCAATGCGGTTAATCTGACGGACGGTCTGGACGGGCTGGCCATCATGCCGACCGTGCTGGTTGCCATGGGGCTGGGCGTTTTTGCCTATGCCAGCGGCAACGCCATGTTTGCTGAATATCTGCATATCCCCTCGGTACCCGGTGCCGGTGAGATGGCCGTTTTCTGTGGCACCATCATTGGCGCAGGGCTGGGTTTTCTCTGGTTCAATACCTATCCCGCCCAGGTGTTCATGGGCGATGTGGGGGCGCTGGCACTCGGGGCGGCTCTGGGTATGGTGGCCGTGGCCGTTCGACAGGAGATCGTGCTGTTCATCATGGGTGGGGTCTTTGTCATGGAGACTGTCTCGGTCATTGTACAGGTGACCTCATTCAAGCTGACCGGCCGGCGAGTGTTTCGCATGGCGCCGCTTCATCATCATTTTGAATTGAAGGGATGGCCCGAGCCGCGCGTCATTATCCGCTTCTGGATCATTACCGTGGTGCTCGTCCTGCTGGGGCTGGCCACTCTGAAAATTCGCTGATATGGCGGCTTCCTCATGTTGATCGAGTCGCATCACAGCGTTGTTATCGGGCTTGGCCGCTCGGGGCTTGCCATTGCCGAGCATCTCGCTCGCCGGGGCGAGTCCTTTGTCATGGCGGACACTCGCGCAGAACCTGCAGGCCTTGCCGAGTTTCAGCGCTTGTATCCCGATGTTGCGGTGCACTGTGGTGATTTGAGCGTGCTTGACCTTAAGCGGGCCGGACGAATCATTCTGAGTCCGGGTGTGGATGTTCGAACGCCTGGCCTGCCGCGCTCGGGCCCCGAAATCGTCGGTGAAACCGCGCTTTTCATCGAGGCCCTGAGCGAGCGGGCCCGGCGCCCCATGCTGATCGCCATTACCGGCTCCAATGCCAAATCAACGGTGACGACGCTGGTGGGGGAGATGGCGCGCGCCTGTGGCATCGACGTGGCCGTGGGCGGCAACCTGGGCACGCCGGCGTTGACCCTTCTGGCGCAAAGGCCGTCTGCTGAATGTTTCGTGCTGGAGCTTTCATCCTTTCAGCTGGAAACCACGCCGCAGCTGGGCGCCGATATTGCCGTGTATCTGAATCTCAGCAGTGATCATCTGGACCGGCATGACGGCATGACCGGTTACGGGCGCGCCAAGCAGCAGATTTTCAATGGTGCCGGTGCAGCCGTCATCAATCGTGATGATCCTGCCACCACGCCATGCGATCCGACTGGCGTGACACGCACGCTGTCCTTTGGTAGTGACCTTCCCGTTCGTCATCATGCCTGGGGACTTGGGCGAGGCGGTGACGATGTCTGGCTCATGCACGGTGAGCAGGCCATCATGGCCGCGCGCGATGTCATGATGCCGGGCCAGCATAACCTTCTCAATGTCCTGGCGGCGCTGGCCGTAGGGCACGAGGCCGGCTGGCCGCGCGCGCCTCTGATCGAAACGGTGATGGGTTTTGCAGGCCTGCCACATCGGGCGCAGCGGGTAGCTGACATTGACGGGGTCACCTGGATCAACGATTCCAAGGGCACCAATGTGGGCGCCACGCTTGCGGCCATCGAGGGTATTGGCATGACCTTGTCCGGTCGGCTGATACTGCTGGCCGGTGGTGTAGGAAAGGGTGCCGATTTTACCCCGCTGGCCGAGCCACTTGCCCGCTATGCGCGGACTGTCGTGGTCTATGGGCGCGACCGAGCGCAATTGGCGCAGGCTCTGGAGTCATCGGTCACGGTTGTCATCGTGGACACGCTTGAGCAGGCCATGCAACATGCGATGGGCGTGGCGGAGCCGGGCGATACAGTATTGTTGTCTCCCGCCTGTGCCAGCCTTGATCAATTCGATAACTTCGAAGCGCGCGGAGAGGTCTTCTGTGCGTGGCTTAAACAGTGGCAGCCGCATTCATGAAATCTCTGGCAGAACGTTTTTCTACCGAGCGCCATGCCATCGATGGCTGGCTGGTGCTTTCCGCCATTACCCTGATGGTCATCGGCTGGATCATGGTGACCTCGGCTTCAACGGAAGTGGCCAGCAGTCAGACCGGTAATCCCTGGTATTACAGTATCCGTCACGGCATTTTTGTGCTGGCTTCCATGGCTATTGTGCTGATGGTCATGCGCATCCCGTCCGTATGGTGGCGGGCCAATGGGCCGACCCTGCTCCTTGTAGCCGCCATTTTGCTGGCTGCCGTTCTGATCGTGGGGCGCGAGGTCAACGGCAGTCGCCGCTGGATTCATCTGGGGCCGATTAACCTTCAGGCTTCCGAAGTCGGCAAGTTCTGTCTGATCATCTATATCGCCGGCTATACCGAGCGTCATCTGACAAGGCTGCGCCGCAGCTGGTGGGGCTTCATGGCGCCGCTGATGCTGACCTTTTCCCTGTGTATTCTGCTGATTCTCGAGCCGGATTATGGCGCTGCAGTCGTCATGCTGGCGGCCACCATGGGGGTGTTGCTGCTGGCAGGGGCATCGCTCTGGCGCTTTATACTACTGGCCGGCGGCGTGGTCACACTCGGTGCCTTTGTGGCGATATCGGAGCCTTATCGTCTCGCCCGTATTTCCAGCTTTCTTGATCCCTGGGCCAATCAGTATGGTTCCGGCTATCAGCTCACTCAGGCACTGATCGCCTTCGGTCGCGGTGGCTGGAGTGGTCTGGGTCTGGGCAACAGCGTCCAGAAGCTTTTTTACCTGCCGGAAGCGCATACCGATTTTGTATTTTCAGTGCTGGCAGAAGAGCTGGGCATGCTGGGCGCCGTTGGCGCTGTCGCTCTGTTTGCCATTCTGGTCTATCGCTGCTTTCGTATCGGGCGTAATGCCGAGGAGAGCGGTCATCTGTTCGCGGCCTATGTCTGCTACGGGATAGGTATCATTTTTGCCTCGCAGTCCTTCATCAACGTGGCGGTCAATGCGGGGCTTTTGCCGACCAAGGGGCTGACGCTGCCGCTTTTAAGCTATGGCGGATCGAGTCTGATGGTCAGTGGTGCCATGGTCGGTGTGCTTTTGCGCATTGATGGTGAAACCAGGGGACGTCGTCGCGCTGCACGCAAACGCTCTCGCAGTGCCACCGCGGAGACACCGGCATGAGTACACGTCCCAGAAAGGCATTGATCATGGCCGGGGGAACCGGTGGGCATGTGGTGCCTGCGCTCTCTCTGGCGCGTGCCCTGCAGGCAAAAGGGGTCGAAATACACTGGCTGGGTACACCGCGGGGCATCGAAAACACGCTGGTTCCCGAGGCGGGTATACCATTGCATCACGTGTCGATTGTCGGGCTGCGCGGTAACGGAACACTGGGCTGGCTCAAGGCGCCGTGGCGACTGTGGAAAGCCATTCGTCAGGCGCGGCGTATCATCCAGTCCCTGGATGTATCGCTGGTGGTCGGGCTGGGGGGCTTTGCCAGCGGCCCCGGTGGGCTGGCTGCATGGCTGATGAAGGTGCCGCTGATCATTCACGAGCAGAATGCCCTGCCGGGGATGACCAACAAGGTGCTGGCTCGCCTGGCTCGCCGCGTATATGCCGCCTTTCCCAATGCCTTTGATGACGCTCGTCATCCGGTTGTGATCGGCAATCCAGTCCGTCAGGAGATCGCGGCGATCGGTGAGGCGCCGCGCGAAATTGAAGCGCTGACGGCACGCCCCTTGAGGTTGCTGGTTGTGGGCGGCTCGCTGGGGGCGCAGGTGCTCAACGAGCGTGTTCCTGCTGCGCTTGCCCTGATGGCCGCCGACGCTCGGCCCGAGGTTCGCCATCAGGCAGGCCGCAACAAGGAAGCGGCCACCATCGAGGCCTACGAGACGGCTGGAGTCGAGGCGAACGTTTCTGATTTTATTGGTGATATGGCGCGAGCCTATGAGTGGGCCGACCTGGTGGTCTGCCGCAGTGGGGCGCTGACGGTGACCGAGCTTGCCGCGGCAGGCAGGGCATCGCTTCTGGTACCGTTTCCCCATGCGGTGGATGATCACCAGACCATCAATGCAAATTATCTGGTCGAGGCGGGTGCGGCGCAATTGATTCCTCAGGCGAAGATGAGCGTACAGACGTTGAGTGACACGCTTGGCGAATTGCTGGAGGCTCATCGACTGCTGGAAATGGGACGGCGTGCCAGAAGCGTGGCGCAGCTGGAGGCGACCGACATCATGGCCCAGGGCTGTATGGAGACAGGTTTTGAGTAATCAGATGCAGGCACGCAGCGGTATGCGTCGTATACGCTGTATTCATTTTGTAGGCATTGGCGGCTCCGGGATGTGTGGCATTGCCGAGGTGCTGGCCAATCAGGGCTTTTGCGTCAGCGGCAGTGATCTGCGCGAGTCTGCGGTCGTGGCACACCTACGCCAGTGCGGCATTCGAGTAGCCATCGGTCATCATGGCGACAATGTTCGTGATGCTGACGTTGTTGTCGTGTCGAGCGCCGTGGACCCGACCAATCCCGAGGTCGTGATGGCACGGGAGCATCGAGTGCCGGTCGTGCGCCGCGCTGAAATGCTGGCCGAGCTGATGCGCTTTCGTCATGGGATTGCCGTGGCAGGTACGCACGGCAAGACCACAACGACCAGTCTGACGGCAACGCTTTTAGCTGAAGGGGGGCTTGATCCGACCTTTGTCATTGGCGGTCGGCTCACCAGCGCCGGCAGTAACGCTCAGCTGGGGGAGGGCGAGTATCTGGTCGCCGAGGCGGATGAATCTGATGCTTCCTTTCTGCATCTTCAGCCGATGACGGCGATTGTGACCAACATTGATGCTGATCATATGGCGACCTACGAAGGAGATTTTGGTCGTCTGCAGGATACCTTCATCGAGTTTCTGCACAATCTGCCCTTTTACGGGCTGGCCATTGTCTGTCTTGATGACCCGGTCGTGCACGAGCTGCTGCCCAGAATTCAGCGCCAGTTCGTCACCTACGGCTTTGACGAAAATGCCGATTACCGGATTACCGATTTTTCCCAGCAGGGAGATACCGTCTCGTTTACGGCCTGCCGGCCCGAGCCGCACGCGGCGATCAGTGTCCGGCTGGCCATGCCTGGGCGCCACAATGCATTGAACGCCATGGCGGCCATTGCGGTGGCCACGGATGCCGGCGTCAGCGATGCGTCCATCGTCCAGGCCCTGGCAGGGTTTGCAGGCGTTGGGCGTCGCTTTCAGGTCCAGGGGCATTATCAGCTGCCTGCCAGTACTGGAGACAGCCTGCCGGTGATGCTGGTGGACGACTATGGCCACCATCCCCGAGAAGTGGAAATGGTGATTCAGGCAGTTCGTGAGGGCTGGCCGGATCGACGACTGGTCATGATCTATCAGCCGCATCGCTATTCCCGAACCCACGATCTTTATGAAGATTTCGTTCGTGTGCTTTCAGGGGTGGATCAGCTTCTACTGCTGGATGTCTACAGCGCAGGCGAGGCGCCCATTACCGGCGCTGATTCGCGTGCGCTGGCAGGATCCATCCGTCAGCGTGGTCAGACTTCGCCGCTTTTTGTCGAAAGTCGCGAAGCGCTTGCAGACATCCTGAGCAACGTCCTTGATGACAATGACATTCTGATCACTCAGGGTGCCGGTGATATCGGCGGGATCAGCCTTTCGCTGGCCCGTTGTGAACTCAGACTCGCCGGCGTTGCCCTGTAATGATCAAAGTGTTTAAAACCTGTTTTGCGATACAGGGCGTGCAATGACAACGGCAACCTCCAATCGCCTGCTGGGGCTGATTCTCATCGTCGCACTGATGGTGGCAGGCGGGCGCACGCTCTGGATATGGCTGGACAAGCCGATCGAGCGTGTCTCGATCAGAGGAGATCTGGAATACGTCAATGCTGCCTATCTGCAGGATCAGCTTTCACCGTTGATTGCCGGTGAGAGCTGGCTGTCGGTGAATATTGGTCAGTTACGTCAGGAAGCCCTGGAGGTGCCCTGGCTCAAGGATGTCCGACTTTCAAGACGATGGCCGAATGCACTGACGTTCGAACTCTACGAGCAGCGTCCCGTGGCCTGGTGGAATGACGGTTCATTGCTCAACGCTCAGGGCGAGCCCTTTGCCGCCGGTCCCATCAGCAGTGTTGGGACCAGGCCCTGGCTGGCTGGCCCACAGGGAAGTGGCCCTGAGGTGCTTGCCTATTATAATGCTCTGAAACAGCAGTTTGCGCGCTTGAATCTGACCATCACGCAACTTCGACTCGAGCCTCGTGGCGCCTGGCGTGTACAGCTTGATAATGCTTTCTGGATCATGCTTGGGCGAACGGATCTGGATATGCGACTTGAGCGTTTTATGACGGCATGGCAGCGTGGTCTTTCTGAAGGCCGTGACGATATCCGTTATATTGATTTGCGTTATCCCAACGGTGTATCGGTGGCGTGGCATGGCGAAAATGACCCGGGAAATGATAATTCCGATGGATAAATGAGACGTTCTCGTTAAGTTGCGTAAAAACACGGGGCATGAAGCTGAATGGGTATTTCTTTCGCTTTAAAATCACCGTATTCTCGGGAAGTCTTTTCAGTATTATTAATGCGTAATTACGCCAGTTACTTTTTTAATTGAACACGTTTGAGATAATTGTGCGTATTAACAGGTTGATCAGGGAGTAGGCCCGACCTATGGCAGGAGAAACCAACGCTTCCAATATGGTAGTCGGGCTGGATATCGGAACATCCAAGGTTGTGGCCATTGTTGGACAACCCACTGATGACGGCGGCATCGAGATTGCCGGCATCGGTTCTCACCCCTCACATGGCATGAAAAAAGGGGTGGTCATCAATATCGAATCTACGGTGCAGTCGATTCAGCGCGCCGTTGAAGAAGCCGAGCTCATGGCCGGGTGTGATATACATTCTGTCTATGTCGGGATCGCCGGCAGCCATATCAGCTCGATGAATTCCGATGGTGTTGTGGCCATCAAGGAGCGCGAGGTGGCACCCTCTGACATCGATCGCGTCATCGATTCTGCTCGGGCTCGTGCCATTTCCGAAGGTCAGCGAATTCTGCATGTGCTGCCGCAGGAATATGCCATCGATACCCAGGAAGGCATTCGTGAGCCACTGGGCATGTCGGGGGTGCGTCTTGAAGCGAGAGTGCACCTGGTCACCGCGGCACTTAATGCCGTTCAGAATATTGAAAAATGTGTTCGTCGATGCGGTCTGGAAGTGGATGACATCATCCTCGAGCAGCTGGCTTCAAGCTACGCCGTGCTGACCGAAGACGAGCGCGAACTGGGTGTTTGCATGGTGGATATCGGTGGTGGCACGACCGACATCGCCGTTTTCACTGAAGGTGCCATTCGGCATACGGCAGTCATTCCCATTGCCGGTGATCAGGTCACCAATGATATTGCCATGGCATTGCGAACACCGACCCAGTATGCCGAGGATATCAAGGTCAAATACGCCTGTGCGCTGACACAGCTGGCTTCCAGTGATGAAATGATCAAGGTGCCCAGTGTGGGAGACCGCCCGGCGCGAGACCTTTCCAGGCAACATCTGGCCGAGGTGGTCGAGCCTCGCTATGAAGAGCTTTTTACCCTGGTGCGGGAAGAGCTTCGGCGCAGTGGGTATGAAGACCTGGTGGCTGCCGGTATCGTATTGACAGGTGGTACCTCAAGAATGGAAGGGGTTGCGGAGCTGGCGGAAGAAATATTCCACATGCCGGTCCGCATTGCCTGTCCGCAGAACGTAAGAGGGCTGGCGGATGTCGTGCGCAATCCGATTTATTCAACCGGGGTTGGTTTGTTACTCTACGGCATGAAATATTCGCGCTACTCGCGTTCTACGGCCCAACCCCGCCGGGATGAGCAGCAAAGACGTTACCAGTCCGAGCGCCAGGACAACGAGCGGCTCTCCTCAACCATTACGCGGATCAAGGGCTGGTTAAAAGGAAATTTCTGACAGGACTGCCTTGGCGGTCCAGGAGACGGGGTTATGTTTGAGCTTGTAGACAATGCGCCATCCAGCAGCGCGGTAATCAAGGTAATCGGCGTAGGTGGTGGCGGCGGCAATGCTGTCAACCACATGGTCGAGAGCAACATCGAAGGCGTTGAATTTATCTGCGCGAACACCGATGCGCAGGCGCTCAAGAGGGTTGCTGCCAAGACCGTTTTGCAGCTGGGCAGTGAAATTACCAAGGGATTGGGTGCCGGGGCAAACCCGGAGGTCGGTCGTCAGGCCGCCATGGAAGACCGCGAGCGTATTGCCGAGCTTTTGCAGGGCGCCGACATGGTGTTCATTACTGCCGGTATGGGAGGCGGTACCGGCACGGGTGGCGCACCTGTCGTGGCTCAGGTGGCCAAGGAGCTGGGTATTCTGACCGTGGCAGTCGTCACGCGTCCGTTCCCGTTTGAGGGGCCCAAGCGCCAGCGTGCTGCCGAAGAGGGCATGAAGGAACTCTCCGAGCATGTCGACTCCCTGATCACCATTCCCAACGAAAAGCTGCTGACGGTACTGGGCAAGAATGCCAGTCTGCTGACGGCTTTCAGTGCTGCCAACGACGTGCTGCTTGGCGCCGTTCAGGGTATCGCAGAGCTGATCACAAGCCCGGGTATCATCAACGTCGACTTTGCTGACGTACGCACGGTGATGTCCGAAATGGGCATGGCCATGATGGGTACCGGTACGGCCATGGGTGAGAACCGCGCTCGTGAAGCGGCCGAGAAGGCCATCCGCAGCCCGCTGCTGGAAGATATCGATCTCAATGGCGCGCGCGGTATTCTGGTCAACATCACTGCCGGTCCGGATCTTTCCATCGGCGAGTTCAATGACGTCGGTGCTACAGTGCAGGAGTTTGCCTCCCAGGATGCCACCATCGTGGTGGGCACTGCCATTGACATGGAAATGACCGATGACCTGCGCGTGACCGTTGTGGCGGCAGGGCTTGACGGGCGTGTCGAGAAAGCGGCACCGCGCCAGACGCAGACCTCTCGCAGCGATCAGGCAGACTACCGTCGAATGGCCCGTCAGCCGGCTGTCTCTCGCCAGCAGGCCGCATCGCGCGAAAAGGAGAAGGAAAAGGAGCAGCAAAAGGCGTCTCGCGAATCTCGTGAGCGGCGCCAGAAGTCTCAGGAAATGGACGACTATCTGGATATCCCGGCCTTCCTGCGCCGCCAGGCGGATTGATTTGATCGGCGGCCCTCAGGGGCCGCCGATCTTTATAACAATATAAAAAGCGACTAATCGAACACTGTTCGTTGTCGAACCCCAAGGGAACTGTTACCATATAAACAACTGTTTGAATGTTTCCTGCCTGGTAGCCCAGACTATGATCCGTCAAAGAACACTACAGAACACCATCCGCGCGACAGGCGTTGGCCTGCACTCAGGTAAAAAGGTTTACCTGACGCTGCGCCCGGCACCGGCCAATACCGGGATCGTGTTTGTACGTACCGATCTGGACCCGATTGTTCGCATTCCGGCACATCCGGAAAATGTCCATTTCACGACCATGTGTACGGCTGTCGCCATCGATGGCGTACGTGTCTCCACGGTCGAGCACCTCATGTCAGCCTTCGCGGGTCTGGGTATCGACAATGCCTTTGTTGATCTCAGCGAGCCTGAAGTGCCCATCATGGACGGCAGCGCCGGTCCATTTGTTTTCCTGATTCAGTCGGCAGGTATCGCCGAGCAGGAAGCGGCCAAGAAATTTATTCGTATCAAGCAGGAAGTGACGGTCAAGGACGGCGATAAATACGCGACCTTCCTGCCGCATGACGGTTTCAAGGTCAGCTTTGCCATCGACTTTGACCATCCTGTCTTTGCTAGCCAGAAGCAGACCACCAGTGTTGATTTCTCAACGACCTCGTTCGTGAAGGAAGTCAGCCGCGCCCGTACCTTTGGTTTCATGCGTGATATCGAATTTCTGCGTTCCCAGAATCTGGCGCTGGGTGGCAGCCTGGACAATGCCATCGTTGTCGATGAATACCGTATTCTGAATGAAGATGGTCTTCGTTATGAAGACGAATTTGTCCGTCACAAGGTTCTTGATGCCATCGGTGATCTTTATCAGCTCGGCTACAGCCTGATCGGAGAGTTCCGCGGTTATAAATCCGGCCATGGCCTTAACAATCAGCTGGTACGCGCGCTGCTTCAGCACCAAGAGGCTTATGAAATCGTGACGTTCGAGGATCGTGAAACCTCGCCGATTTCCTATTCCGAACCGGCGATGGCCATGTAATCCAACAGGTTACACTGGCAGAAACCCTAACAGTGAAAGGCACCGATCAATGATCGGTGCCTTTTTCGTTAAAGCCTTTTGATAAAAGGCCTGAGCAGAGGCGCGTGGTTATTCGCGATCATGACCGTTATGCGACGCCAGGCGTTCAAGCGATTTTTTAAGGCGAGAACTGGTGGTGTCGCGTGCGCATTCACGAAGCTGGTCGGCCGCGGCTTTCGGGAGTTCCCGGGTTCGCGCGTCCGGGGTATAGGTGGGTCGGATAGGGCGTACCTTGAAGGTCAGGCCCTTGAGCTCCTCAAAGGCGGGAAGCTGTCGCAAAAGAGTCAGCAGTCGCTGGCGCTCAAAGCGCAGCCAGGTCAGCCAGACGGCGCGATCCGTCATCAGGGTGAGATGGCCGTCATGATAGCCGCCAACGCGAACATGATCCCTCAACTCGTCAGGCAGCTTGTCCAGAAGATGTTCCTGAGCCTCGAGAAGGACACCTGCCGTCTGGATCAGCGGTGCCAGAGAGCCGCGGGTACGTAACAATTGCCCCACGGGCTGGGCGCGTACTCCTTTACCCTTTATACTCATGGCCCTGCCGCGCGATCAATAAGGATGGCGCCAATTTATCACGGCTGATCCTCAGATTGACAGCATGACCCATCCCGCTCGCACATTCCGCCTGCCACGGGGCTTTAGAACCAGGTGGTGGTTGGCCGGTATTCTGATTGGCTGCCTCCTGCCGATCGGTATGGCCGATGCTCGCCTTGACGGCACGGCTGCCCAGCTGATCCGAATCTGTTTCCATTCGCCAGAACACATTCGCGCCGAGTCGCGGCGTCGCTATCGCCTCAGGCGTCTGGTACTGCGTGTCTGGTGTTTGCCGACCGTTCTTCCATGTATCGTGCGCGAGGCGTTGCCTGCCCGGCCCTGGCTTGGGATGTCGACAGGCCATGATGTGCTGTCGCGCCGCGGGCCGCCTTCGACGTGTCATTGCATTGGTTAGAAACATGACACGACGACACAGGATAAAGAGATGCTGAATACGCTGTTACGCAAAATGGTCGGCAGCAAGAATGACCGGGAAATCAGACGCATGCGCAAGGCTGTCACGCGCATCAATGCGCTTGAAGAGTCCATTGCTGCTCTTGATGACGCTGCACTGCAGCAGCAGACGCAGGTCTTTCGCGAGCGCCTTGGCAAGGGTGAGGCACTTGAAAAACTGCTGCCCGAAGCCTTTGCCACCGTGCGTGAGGCCACCAAGCGCGTGATGGGCATGCGCCAGTTCGATGTCCAGATGATTGGCGGCATGGCGCTGAATGAGGGCCGTATTGCCGAGATGAAGACCGGTGAAGGGAAGACGCTGGTCGCGACCCTGGCGGTCTATCTGAATGCATTGCCGGCGCTTGGTGTACATGTGGTCACGGTCAACGACTATCTGGCCCGCCGCGATGCAGACTGGATGCGCCCCCTGTATGAGTTTCTGGGTCTGTCGGTAGGCGTCATCTACGCCGGACAGCAGCCAAGGGACAAGCGCACGGCCTATGCCTGCGATATTACCTATGGCACCAACAATGAATACGGCTTTGATTATCTTCGCGATAACATGGCCTTTTCTCTGGTCGACAAGGTTCAGCGCAGGCTCAACTACGCCATTATCGATGAAGTTGACTCGATATTGATCGATGAGGCGCGCACGCCGCTGATCATCTCGGGGCCAGTGGATGAAAACGTCGAGATCTATCGTACCATTCATCAGCTGGTCGCACCGCTGGTCCCCAGCGACGATCCGGAAGATCCGGAAACCGGCGATTTCATCATCGATGAGAAGCAAAAGCAGATCGAGCTGACCGAACGCGGCCATAACGAGATCGAAAACCTTCTACGTCAGGCCGGTCTGCTGCCCGCTGAAGATTCACTGTATGCGGCCCACAACCTCGGGCTTTTGCACCATGTCTCTGCGGCACTCAGAGCCAAGCATCTGTTCCACCGCGATGTGGACTATGTGGTTGCCAAGGGTGAGGTCATCATCGTTGATGAGCACACCGGGCGAACCATGCATGGTCGACGCTGGTCGGAAGGCCTTCATCAGGCCGTTGAAGCCAAGGAGAACGTTGAAGTCCAGAAGGAAAGTCAGACGCTGGCGTCCACGACCTTCCAGAACTACTTCCGCCTCTATGACAAGCTCTCCGGCATGACCGGAACGGCCGATACCGAAGCTTTCGAGTTTCGTGAGATCTACGACCTGGATGTGCTGGTCATTCCGACCAACAAGCCAAGGGCGCGAAAGGATCTTAACGACCTGGTCTTCATGACGACCCAGGAGAAGTTTGAAGCCATTATCGAGGACATCAAGGTCAAACAGGCCGAGGGTCGTCCGGTACTGGTCGGTACTGCATCAATTGAAAGCTCCGAGGTGCTTTCCGAGATGATGCGCAAGCAGCAGCTTGCCCACAACGTGCTTAACGCCAAGCAGCACGATCGTGAAGCCGAGATCATTGCCCAGGCGGGCCGCCCTGCCGCCGTCACCATTGCCACCAACATGGCCGGTCGCGGTACCGATATCATGCTGGGCGGTAACTGGGAGTCCGAGGTGGCGGCGCTCGATAATCCCGGCGATGCCGCTGTCGAAGCCATCAAGGCTGAATGGCAAAAACGTCATGATGCGGTCATCGAGGCCGGCGGTCTGCACGTAATCGGCACCGAGCGTCATGAATCACGTCGTATCGATAACCAGCTGCGTGGCCGCTCCGGTCGTCAGGGGGATCCGGGCTCGACCCGCTTTTTCCTGTCGCTGGAAGACAGCCTGATGCGCCTTTTCGGCTCCGAGCGCGTGCAGAAGATGATGGGCGTGCTGGGGCTTGAAAAGGGTGAAGCCATCGAGCACAAGATGGTCAGCAATGCCGTCGAGCGCGCTCAGCGCAAGGTGGAAGGGCGCAACTTTGACATGCGCAAGCAGCTGCTGGAATACGATGACGTGGCCAACGACCAGCGTCGCGTGATTTACGACCAGCGTGATGAAATCCTGGCCTCCGACAACGTGTCTGAAAACGTTCAGGGCCTGCGTGTCGAGATGCTTGATTACGCCATCTCCAGCTATGTGCCGCCGCAGAGTCTTGCCGAACAGTGGGATCTGCCCGGGCTGGAAGAGCATCTTCGTCAGGAGTTCAATCTTGAGGCGCCGGTCGTTGCCTGGGCCCGTGACGATGAAGGCTTCCACGAAGAGATGCTGCGTGAGCGTCTGCACGAACAGCTTCGTCAGGCGTGGGCGGAGAAAGAGGCCACCGTCGGTGACGAGACCATGCGTCGCTTTGAAAAGCAGGTCATGCTTCAGGTGCTCGATACCCGCTGGAAGGAACATCTTCAGTCGATGGACCATCTTCGTCGCGGCATTCACCTGCGCGGTTACGCCCAGAAAAATCCCAAGCAGGAATACAAGCGTGAATCCTTCGAGCTGTTCCAGACGCTGTTGCACAATATCAAGTCGGATGTTGTGCGCATCCTGAGTCATGTTCAGGTGCGCCAGCAGGCAGATCCGGAAACGCTCGAGCGCGAGCGTCGTGAAAACCTGCAGCGCGAACAGCAGGCCAGCGAGATGACGCGTACCGATGTCGCGCATGAAGATGTGCCGGCGCCGGAGATCAGCGAAGAGGCTGTGGCGGCGGCAGAGGCCGTTCAGAGCCCGACCGTACGTCGCGATGAACCGAAGGTCGGTCGTAATGACCTTTGTCCGTGCGGGTCCGGCAAAAAGTACAAGCACTGCCATGGCAGTCTCGACAAATAATTGCTGGCATCCCGGCATGATCCGGCAGTCACAGACTGTCGGATGGATAACATGAACAGCAGAGGGCAGTGGCCATGGCCGTAGGTAAAACGCATTTTCCCGATATGCCTTGCATCGAAGGGCTGCGACTGGGCACCGCCCGGGCAGGCATCAAAAAGGCGGATCGACGTGATCTGGTCATTTTTGAGCTGGCCGAAGGCAGTCATGTGGCGGCGACCTTTACTCGCAATGCCTTCTGTGCGGCACCGGTTCATGTGGCACGTCGACATCTGGCCGATGGTGCGCCGCGCTATCTTCTGATCAATACCGGCAATGCCAATGCCGGCACCGGCGAGTCGGGCATGCAGGATGCTCTGGCCTGCTGTGCGGCGCTGGCCGAGCGCACCGGCCAGCTGCCGGAGCAGGTGCTGCCCTTTTCCACCGGCGTGATCGGAGAGCCGTTACCGGTAGAGCGGATTCGGGGCGGCCTTGATGAGGCGCTTGCCTCGCTGGATGATGGCCAGTGGCAGGCCGCGGCCGAAGGCATCATGACCACCGATACGCGTCCCAAGGGCGCCACGCGTACGATCATGATCGAAGGTCAGCCGGTCGTCATTAACGGTATTTCCAAGGGGGCCGGCATGATCTGCCCCAATATGGCGACCATGCTGGCCTTTGTGGCCACCGACGCTGCGATTGCCCATGACACGCTGCAGACACTGCTGCGTGAAAGTGTTGAGCGCAGCTTCAATCGCATTACGATCGACTCCGATACGTCTACCAATGATGCCTGCACCCTGGTGGCTACGGGGCGTGGTGTTGCCATTGAAAGTGATGAGGCGCTGGCGACGTTTGCCCGGGCACTCGATGAGGTGCTGTTGTCACTGGCGCAGGCCATCGTGCGTGATGGCGAAGGTGCCACCAAATTTGTCACCGTTGTCATTGAAGAGGCGGCAAGCGTTGATGAAGCCCTGGCGGTTGCCTTCAGCGTGGCGCATTCACCGCTGGTCAAGACCGCGCTCTATGCCAGCGATGCCAACTGGGGTCGTCTTCTGATGGCAGTGGGCAAGGTGCCCATTGAGCATTTCGATGTCAGCCAGGTGGGGATCGATATCAACGGTGTCACCATCGCACGTCAGGGGGGGCGCGCTCAGGAATACCGTGAGGAAGCCGGTGCTGCCGTCATGGCCGAGGAAGAGATCAACATCACGATACGGCTGGGTCGTGGAACAGCACGTGAGCAGGTCTGGACGTCGGATCTCTCTCACGACTACGTCTCCATCAATGCCGACTATCGCAGCTGATACGCGCCTGAGCGCGGTCGCTATCATGTTTCGGAGCGGCGGTGTCATGTCGCTCCCTTTACCGATTGATATTCACGCATCATGAAAGGTCATGCCAGCATGCCGAAAAGAAGGGTACATGTCGCCGCTGCGGCCATCTTCAACGATCAGGGCCAGGTGTTGATTGCACGGCGGCCATCGATTGCCGATCAGGGTGGACTGTGGGAATTTCCCGGCGGCAAGCTGGCCCCGTATGAAACCGGACTGGAAGCCCTGCGTCGTGAACTGCGCGAAGAGCTTGGCATCAATATTCAACGGGCTCAGCCACTGATTCGCGTTCATCACGAGTATCCCGACAAGCATATCCTGCTCGACGTCTGGGAGACCCATGATTTCGAGGGCGAGCCCTGGGGGCGCGAAGGTCAGGCCGTACGTTGGGTCAATTCAGAAGATTTTGGCCGCTACGCCTTCCCGGCGGCCAATGGTCCCATCATTCGTGCCGTGACGCTGCCGCATGACTATCTGATCACGGGAGAAGCCAGCGATGAAGAGGACTTTGACCGCAAGCTCAAGCGTGCCCTGGAGGAAGACAGCATCAAGCTGGTACAGCTGAGGGCGCATGATCTAGATGAAGACGCTTATCGTGCACGTGCCGAACGCGCCCTGGCGACCTGCCGCGAGCATGGGGCGTCGCTGATTCTCAACTGTTCGCTGGAGGTGTTCCTTGCCGTGGATGCTGACGGGCTGCATCTGCCCAGCCGCGAACTGATGGCCCTGACACATCGCCCCATAGAGGATGGCAAGTGGCTGGCGGCCTCTACACACAATGCCGAGCAGCTTGCTCAGGCCCAGCGGCTGGGGTGTGATTTTGCAACACTTTCACCGGTGCGCGAGACGCCGAGCCATCCAGGTGCGGTGACCATCGGCTGGCACGATCTTCAGCAGATGGTGGAAGAAGTAACGATGCCGGTATATGCCCTTGGCGGTACCTCTCGTGATGATGGTGACCGTGCTCGCGCGGTGGGTGCGCAGGGCATCGCTTCGATTCGTGACTTCTGGCGCTAAACCGGGCTGGCGGATACTGAGAAAAAAGGGCCACCCGATGGGGTGGCCCTTTTGCATTCGTGGAGCGTTTGAGCGCCTAGTCGCCGCGCTCGATGCGATTCATGAGCTCATCAAGGCTTGCATCATCCATGGCGGGCTCTCCGGCAATGCGATGGGATTCATCCGCCCAGGCACCAAGGTCGATCATCTTGCAGCGTTTGGAACAAAACGGACGCCACGGGTTATCGCTGGTCCAGTAAAGGCGCTTGCCGCACTGGGGGCACGGGACGATAGGAGTCTGATTCTCATTACTCATGGGGCATTGTACTGACTGGCAAGCTGGCGGTAAAAAAGATCGAGCCGATCGATTCGGGCATCAACCACGTGAAAGCTGCCGACATTGTCGATAACGTCATCGGCGCTGGCAAGTCGTCGATTGCGTGACATCTGGGCATCCACAATGGCGCGGGCCTGCGATTCGGGGACGCCATCTCGTTCGCAGGTCCTTCGGATCTGCTCCTCCGGGGGCACATCAATCACCAGAATCCGATTGACCAGCTGATGCTGATCGGTTTCCAGCAGTAGCGGTGAGACCAGCAGGGCATAAGGTCCCGACAGGGCTTCAAGACGCTGAATCAGTCGCTCACGAATGCGGGGATGGGTAATGGCCTCAAGGTCATGACGCGCCTGGATGTCATCGAAAATGATCTGGCGCAGGGCGGCCCTATTGAGCTCGCCCTGTTCTGTCATGACGGACTCACCAAAGCGCGCACGAATATCTGCCAGCGCCGCCTCGCCCGGCATGACGATCTCCCGGGCCAGGTGGTCTACATCCACCCAGGATGCCCCGCGTCTGGCAAAGGCTTCGGCGATGGTGGTCTTGCCGGCTGCTATGCCGCCGGTCAGGCCGATAATCAGCATGAAATCTCCCACAGATAAGCGTTGTGATGCCCGGAGTTGAAAGAAGTGTCCATGGCCTAGAACCCGGAAAGGCCGATGATGTTGTAATACAGCTCGACAAGGCTGTCACCGCCCAGCAGGATCAGCATGCCCGCCGCACTCAAAAAGGGGCCAAAGGGCATCGGGGCCCCCCGCAGGCGAGGAATGAGCAGTTGCAGGACAATGCCCACTACCGCTCCGGTGGTGGCGGACAGGACCAGAATCAGCGGCAGGGCCTGCCAGCCACACCATGCGCCCAGTGCGGCCAGAAGCTTGAAATCTCCATGACCCAGACCTTCCTTGCCTGTAGCAAGGCGAAACAGCCAGTAAAATCCCCAGGCAATACCGTATCCCGCCATCGCGCCGACCACACTTTCTGCCAGCCTGTCGGGATGGTTTGTCAGCTGATACAGCAACCCGCCCCATAGCAGTGGCAGGGTGAGTACATCCGGCAGCAGCATCGTACGCCAATCGATGACGGCCAGTGCCAGCAGCGTCAGGCAGGCCAGTATCAATGTCAGGGCCGTCAGGGTCATGCCATGGTGCCATACGTTCCAGAGCACCAGGGCAAGGCTTGCCATTTCGACCAACGGATATTGCACGCTGATGGCGCATCGACACTGCGCGCAGCGGCCTCGACGCTTCAGATAGCCCAACAGGGGAATATTGTCATGCCATGCAATGGGTGCTTCGCATCCGGGGCAGCGAGAGCGCGGCACGAGCAAATTGCAGGCAGGCTGAACGGGAGGTGTCAGCGACAGCGTCTGATGCGCCTCCAGGGTCCACTGCCGGGACAGCATCAGGGGCAGTCGGGCAATGACCACATTGAGAAAGCTGCCCAGCGCCAGTGCCAGCAGCGCGACAACACACAGCAGAAGGGAATCGGTCAACGGGGACACCTCAAGACTCCTATATGGCGCTGCCAAGATCAAATACGGGTAGATACATCGACACCACCACGCCGCCTACCAGAGAGCCCAGGACCACAATGATCAGAGGCTCCATCAGGGTGGTCAGTGTATCGACCCGGTTTTCGACGTCGACATCATAAAAATCGGCCACGCGATTGAGCATGGCTTCAAGGGCACCTGATTCTTCACCGATCGCTACCATCTGCAGGGTCATGGGGGTGAAAAGCCCGGTGGTGCGCATGGCAAAGTTGAGCTGCTGGCCGGTATTGACGTCCTGGCGTACGCGTTCAATGGCCTGCTCAAACACCAGATTGCCGCAGACGCCTTTCGCCGTTTCCAGCGCCGACATCAGGGGCACGCCCGCGGCAAAGGTGGTGGCCAGCGTGCGCGAAAAACGCGCAATGGCGGCTCTCTCGATGACGGGCCCGATGACGGGGAGTCTGAGCATCAATCGGCTGGCCTGGAAGGCCAGCGCCGGTGAGCGTGCAAGCATACGCCGCGTAAACATCCCTGCGGCCAGCGCTGCCAGCAGTACTTGCCACCATAGCTGCTGGGCGGCGTCCGAAAGCGCAATGGTGATTCGGGTCGGGGCCGGTAGCTCGGCGCCAAAGCTTGCGAACATGCTTTCAAACTGCGGTACGACCTTGATCAACAAAAGCGCCGTCACGGCAATGCCCACGGCCACCACGGCGGCAGGGTAATACAGCGCCTTGCGAACGCGTGCCTTTAGATGATCAAGGCGCTCCTTGTTGGTGGCGACGCGATCGAGCATGCGGTCAAGGGCGCCGGCCTGTTCACCGGCCTCGATCAGATGAACAAACAGTTGATCGATATGGCGTGGGTGCGCCGCCAGTGCCTGCGAAAAGCTCATGCCGCTGGAAACGTCACTTTTGATGGTCTCGATGAAGTGTCGTAGAGCCGGGCGGTTGGTACCGTTGGCAACCGCCTCAAGAGACTGCAGCAAGGGCACACCGGCGCGAATCAGGGTCGCCATCTGACGCGCAAACAGGGTGATGTCCTCGCTCCGGATGCGATGGCCCATGCCGGGCAGATGACGCTTGCGGTTCAGGCGGGTAACAACAATGCCCTGGGATGACAGCTGGCGGCGAATGTCGTGTTCATTGATACCATGCATTTCACCCCTGACCCGTTCGCCACGACCATTCTTGCCCATCCACCGAAAGGTCGTGGCCTGGCCCGATAAAGCCGATGAGCGTTTTGACAGGGCAGGCGTTGCCATGGTGATGATTACTCCTGAATGGTCCGGTTGAGTTCTTCCAGCGTGGTCAGTCCGGTCAGCACCTTGTGCAAACCGCTGCGACGCAGGTCGTGATGACCTTCTCGTCGCGCCTGCTCGGCCAGCGCCATGGCACCGGCATCCTGCATGATCAAATGGCTCATGGCAGAGGATATCGGCACCATTTCATAAATCCCCACACGTCCTCGGTAGCCATGCGTGCAGTGCTCACAGCCTACGGCCTGATACAGCGTGGCCTGATCAATTTCCTCGTCATTGAGTCCCTGATGTCTGAGCACTTCGCGGGGCAGGGTGACCGGCTGTCGGCAGCGTTCACACAGGCGGCGTGCCAGTCGCTGAGCGATGATCAGGCTGATGGAGGTGGCAATGTTGAAGCCGGCCACGCCCATGTTGCCCAGACGAGTCAGGGTTTCGGCGGCAGAGTTGGTGTGTAGTGTCGATAGCACCAGATGTCCGGTCTGGGCCGCCTTGATGGCGACTTCGGCGGTTTCCAGGTCACGAATTTCCCCCACCATCACCACATCCGGGTCCTGACGCAGAAAAGCGCGCAGGGCGGCGGCAAAATCAAAGCCGATACTGGGTCGTACGTTGACCTGGTTGATGCCTTCCAGCTTGATTTCGACCGGGTCCTCGGCCGTAGCGATATTGCGCGCCTCGGTATTGAGCAGATTCAGAGCCGTATAAAGCGTCACCGTCTTGCCGCTGCCGGTGGGGCCGGTCGATAGAATCATGCCCTGGGGCCGGGCGATGGCCTGTTCAAAGATGGCGCGCTGCTCGGCCGTGAAGCCCAGTGCATCGATGCCCATACGGGCGCTGTCCGGGTCCAGCAGGCGCATGACAATCTTTTCACCAAACAGGGTGGGTAGCGTGTTGACACGAAATTCAACGTGGCGTCGGCTCGACAGCTTCAGGCGCAGGTTGCCATCCTGGGGCAGGCGTCGCTCGGAGATGTCCAGCTTGGCCATCACCTTGATGCGGGCTGCAATACGCTGGCGAAGCTGTGCCGGCGGTCGGGAAGCTTCCATGAGAATGCCATCGACGCGAAAGCGGATTCGAAAGCTCTCGTCAAACGGCTCGAAATGGATGTCCGAGGCGCCGCGCCGAATACCGTCGAGCAGGATCTGCTTGACGAAACGCACCACCGGCGCGTCGTCGCTGGATTGAAATGAAGCGTCTTCTGTTTGATCCAGCGCAAGATCGCTTTCTTCCTGTGCCAGTGTCTCAATGGCGTTGTGACCCTCCAGCAGCGCCAGCGCCCCTTCGCCGTGCATGTCCAGATACTGCTCGAGTCTGGCGGCAAGCTGTTTGGCCGGCGCCAGCATGCCTTCCACGCTCATGCCAATCACGAACTGAAGTTCATCGAGTTCGGGCAGGCGAGAGGGGTCATCCACCGCCACGATCAAACAGCGCTCCTGACGCATCAAAGGCAGCACGCCCAGCCGGCGGATCATCGATTCCGGCAGACCCTGTAGCGGCGGCAGACGCGCGACCGGAATCGCATCCAGATCCACACAGCCGAGTCCGAAGGCCCAGCCGGCACTCTGAATCGCGTCGCGTGGTGATACGTCGGTTTCTTCGGTAATCAGCCTGAGCAGCGGGCGCTTTTCCTGCTGCGCCCGTTGCTCCAGGGCCAGCGCATGGTCGGCGTCCAGCAATCCATCCTCGACCAGCTGATGGGCGAGGCTTCGCAGAGGGTTGGCTGAGAGTTGGCTGAGAGCATCCGACATACGCGCTGATCCATAAGGCCCCGGGAAGTGATACTTGCCTTATGTTATCGGCGAGCGTTCGTTTCTCTAAAGTTTCCAGAGGCGTTGTCGTTAAGTTAACTGCGTCCAGCGATAAAGGACGCCAAATATACCGTTATCCTGTGGATCGTCACAGGGACACATGCAATCAATGGGAAGGGCATACCAATGGCACGCAGGCAGGGTGGTTTTACGTTGATCGAGCTGATGATCGTGGTGGCCATCATCGGCGTACTGGCGGCCATTGCCGTGCCGCGCTATCAGGATTACGTGGCGAGGTCGGAAGTAGCCTCTGGTTTGTCTTCACTGCAAGGTACACAGACTTCGATCGAAGAGTCTGTACTTCGCGGAGAATCAATCAGTATTACTCCTAACACTCAAGGTTTTATTGGACTTACCAATGATCAGGTAAAACTAGGCACTCTGACCATACCAGACACTAATTCCGGCAATACAGGAGTAGCTTCTGTTCAGTTAGATTTTGATACCGGTGCAAACTCAGCCTTGCGTGGTAAAAATATCAAGCTTGCAAGAACACAAGATGGAGTCTGGGGTTGCACTACAACAGTTGCTCCCGAATTCAAACCTCGTGGCTGTAGTATTGCTGGTACAGGTACAGGTACAGGTACAGGTACATCATAATCATAACGTAACTCTTAAAGCCGGCCCCGGGCCGGCTTTTGTTTTTATAAGCCTTTGCGGCTGCGTCTCTTTCCTCGAACCGCTATAGTAGCGCGCACCTGTTGATCATTCTGGATGCGATGCATGCTGCGTCTGCCGCTTTTCCGTCATCCGGCCGGAGCGGGCCCTGTCCTGCGCATTCTGGCCATGCTGCTGCTGGTGCTATCCCTGTTCATGCTGATCCCGCTGGCCCTGCTGGCACTGGAAGGCGATGGGCAGATGTGGCCCTTTCTATGGGCCTTTGCGGTCACCTTCGGCACGGGTGTCGTGTTCATTTTGCTGACCTGGGGCGTGCACATCGAGCTGCGCCCCCGGCAGATGTTTATCCTGACCACCTCCAGCTGGGTCGTCATGTCGGCCTTTTCCAGTCTGCCCATGCAGTTCGGCGCGCCGCGTCTGTCGGTGGCCGATGCGGTGTTTGAGTCGGTCTCGGCCATTACCACCACCGGGGCGACCGTGCTGGTGGGTATCGAACATCTCTCGGACGGCCTCAAGCTCTGGCGTGGTCTGATGCAGTGGGTCGGCGGCGTCGGGATCATCGTGATGGCGATTGCGGTGTTGCCCTTTCTGCGCGTGGGCGGCATGCGTCTTTTTCAGACCGAATCTTCGGACTGGTCCGACAAGGTGCTGCCGCGAGCCGGTACGGTCGCCAAGGCCATCGGGCTGGTCTATGTCGGCTTTACGATTGTCTCGATTGTCAGTTACTGGCTGGCAGGCATGCTGCCGCTGGACGCCTTTGTCCATGGCATGACGTCGGTGGCCACCGGTGGCTTTGCCAATTACGACGCCTCATTCGGTCAATATGCCGATCAGCCGGTCATCCTGTGGCTCAGTGTGTTGTCCATGCTGACCGGTGCGCTGCCCTTTGTGCTGTATATCCGCATGGCGCGCGAGCGCTCGGGGGTACTCTGGAAGGATCAGCAGGTCAGGGGGCTTCTGGCGCTGCTGGTGGTGGTCATTGCGCTGCTGACCCTGTATCGCGCCGTTCGCGGCATGGAGTTTTTTGATGCCCTGACTCAGGTCGCGTTCAACGTGGTATCGGTGGTGACGACCACCGGCTATGCTACTGACGACTACACGGCATGGGGCCCGCTGTCGGCGGCGGCCTTTTTCTATCTGACCTTTGTCGGCGGCTGCTCCGGCTCCACCAGTGGAGGAATGAAGGTCTTTCGATTCCAGGTCGGCCTGATCATGCTGGTCAATCAGCTGCGCTACCTGGTCCATGCCAACGGTGTGTTTGTGCAGCGCTATAACGGACGCGTGCTGACCGATGATCAGATTCGGGGCGTTATTGCCTTCTCCTTTTTCTTCTTTTTTACAGTGGCGGTGCTGGCGCTTGGGCTGTCGCTGATGGGGCTGGATTTCGTCACGGCGCTTTCGGGCGCTGCCACGGCCGTCGCCAACGTGGGCCCGGGGCTTGGCGAGATCATCGGTCCGGCAGGGAATTTTGCGCCGCTGCCGGATGCGGCCAAATGGATGCTGAGCATCGGCATGCTGATGGGGCGTCTGGAAATTTTGACCGTGCTGGTCCTGCTGACCCCAACCTTCTGGCGCAAATAGCCTCTACCCGGCCTGCATCCTGATAGTGGGGCGCAGGCTTGAAACCGGGCAGGGTCAGCAAATGGCAGGGCGCTAGAGAGGATCGCGTCCGGCGCGATTGAGTACCGGGTTGGCGTATTGGCATAGCCACCAGGGGCGCAGATCTTCCGGCACCTGCGAAAGGCGCTTGTTGAAGGCCTGGCGGTCGGCCTGGGTGATATCGCTTGAATCGACAAGCTCCGGCGCATGGCCGGTGGCTTCCAGTGCCAGATAGTGGCTGGGATAAA
This sequence comes from Kushneria konosiri, assembly GCF_002155145.1. NCBI lineage: Bacteria > Pseudomonadati > Pseudomonadota > Gammaproteobacteria > Oceanospirillales > Halomonadaceae > Kushneria > Kushneria konosiri. The sequence continues at coordinate 3,470,014 of NZ_CP021323.1, read as the reverse complement.
GGGTGTAGTGGCTGAGCACCTGACGGTCGATCTCATGGGCGGCACTGTCATAGCTGTCGTGCTCGTCCGTCAACGGCGTGCCGAACACCAGTCTGACACGCCCCTTGTTGCCGGTAATGCCGGCAGCAATGGAAAGGATGTCTTCGTAGGCGATCTTTTCGTAGGCCAGACCCTCATGACGCGCCTTGAGTTCGCGTGCCTTTTGCTGGTCGCAGGGATCAAATTCGTAGCTGATGGAGACCGGTACGATGCGCAGCTCGGCAATCGTCTCGTTGACCGAGGCGTCCTTGTCCTTCATGCGCCGCGCCATTCCCAGCATCTTGATGATTGCGCTGTCGGTGCGGTCCACGCCGTTCTTGGCGCGGCCCTCACGCTGTGCCAGCCAGATGGGATGGTTGTCTTCGACAATCGAGTGGCGAATGTAATTGGACAGCTGCTGGTAGGCGGCCAGCATCGCCCGCTTGCCACGGGCCGAGCGTGGCACGATAAAGCTCTTGTTAAGCCGCATGAGGTCGGTCACATAGGGCTTTTGCAGCAGGTTGTCGCCGATCGCAATGCGCACGGTGCTGCGGCCGCTATGGTAAAGCGCATAGTTGACAAAGGCCGGGTCGAGCGCGATATCGCGATGGTTGCCGATAAAGAGATAGGCCTTTTTCTGATCCAGCTTCTCAAGACCTTCCACGCTGAAGGTGTTGGTCGTGTTCTGGATCATGCGCGCCATGTAATGAGAGATGTGATCCTGAAAATCTCCCACCGTATGAATGTTGCGCACTGCACGCTTGAGCCCGTGGCGCACCAGGGCTCGCGCCACGCGCGGGGCAAAGCGGGCCAGTTTCGGCAGCCGATAGCGCGTGATGGTATCGATGAATTCATCGTTTCGGACCAGGCGAGCCAGCGTATCAACGACTTCATCGTCGTTGTAGGGGCGTATGGCCTCGAAGTCGTCTACGGGCGGTAGCGCATCCGGGGAGGAGGTCATCTCGGGTTCCGGGTCGTCAGACGTTTGATTCATGGGGCTGCAGGTGCCGGTGTCGCTTCGCCGCCCAGCCACTGCATCAGCCGCTCGGCAGTCTCACCCAGTACATGGGCCATGAGCGCAAACTCCGTCTCCATCTGCATGACGGGATTGTCGTCGCTGTCGGTATCGTCGATTTCCTTGAGTACGGCGTCGGCGAAGCGGATCGACTTTATCGACATATCTTCCTGCAGCACCAGGGTCATCTGTTCTTCAATGTTCAGCGCCAGCTTGCTGGCCTGGCGCCCAACGTCCAGCGACATGCGCACTTCCTCACCGTCCGGGTCGATGCTTCTGGCGCGAAGAATGCCATCATCGCCCTTGGCACGAAGCTCGATCTGATCGCCCAGCACCACACCTTCCGGGCGGGTGGTCGGGTCGGTCAGCCAGGTGGTCATGGTGCGTCCGGCCGGCGTCTGCGGTGCCAGTGGGATCACCTTGAGCGACCCGAGCGATTCGCGCAGTACATCAAGAATCTCCTCGGCGCGTTTGGCACTCGAGGCGTTGATGCCGATCAGGCGGCGCTTCGTGTCCCACCAGAGATCCGTGCGCGTGGTGCGGGTAAAGGCACGTGGCAGCAGCTCCTCGACGATGCGCTCCTTGAGCGCCAGCTTGTCACGTCGGCCGGGCGGATAGCCCTGCTGTGCGGTCAGTGTTTCGACGCGCTCATCGAGTGTTTCCTTGACGACCGCGCTTGGCAGCAGGCGCTCCTGGCGCAGTAGTGTCATCAGGCGATGCCCCTGAATCTCGTGCACCAGCTGATCACCATGGCGCCCGGCTGGCGCTGCCCAGCCCACACGGCGGGCCTGAGTCTCGGTCACCGGCGCAAAACGGTATGTGTCGAGGGCTTGTGTGAGCTGGTCCATTGACCAGTCGTGCTCATCGAGCAGGCGATAGAGTTGTAAATGCTTGAACCACATAGCGTCCTTTCCTTGAAGGCGCACATTATGTCGAATGGCAGGCGCGGGTGCCAGCGCTGGCACGTCCTGATCTCATACTCCTGGACTAACCGGTAATGACAGCTCTCGATGCAGGGCCTGACAGCGACATCGTGGGCGAGTGCTCAAATCGTTGTCGGATTGCATCGCTGTCTGCCGGAGCGCGCCTGGGCTGTGGTACAATCGGTGCCAACCAATTGGATCATTCGTGCGCGATCATGTGTGCGTCGTGATTGCATTACGGGTGTTCGCGCCTGAACGCCCCGCGTCCTGTCTGGACGAGGCGTTCAGGCTGCAGGACTTCTTGAACAGGACCAGGATTTGACGACCCATGGGTGAGATCGCCAGAGAGATTCTGCCAGTCAATATCGAGGACGAGCTGAAGCAGTCGTACCTTGATTACGCGATGAGCGTCATCATCGGTCGAGCGCTTCCCGATGTCAGGGATGGACTCAAGCCGGTGCACCGTCGCGTGCTGTATGCCATGCATGAACTGCGCAACGACTGGAACAAGTCCTATCTGAAATCGGCGCGTGTCGTGGGTGATGTCATCGGTAAATATCACCCGCATGGTGACAGCGCGGTGTATGACACCATCGTGCGTATGGCCCAGGACTTCTCCATGCGCTACATGCTGGTGGATGGGCAGGGCAACTTCGGTTCGATCGATGGTGACAGCGCCGCGGCCATGCGTTACACCGAAGTGCGCATGGCGCGCCTGTCGCATGAGCTGCTCTCGGATCTGGAAAAGGATACCGTTGACTGGGTCGATAACTACGACGGCACCGAGCGTATCCCCGAGGTGCTGCCAACGCGGGTGCCCAATCTGCTGGTCAACGGTGCCTCCGGTATTGCCGTGGGCATGGCCACCAACGTGCCGCCCCATAATATGGGCGAGGTCATTGATGGCTGTCTGGCGCTGATCGAGGACCATACGCTCAGTATCGACGAGCTGATGGAATATATCCCGGGTCCGGACTTTCCGACCGCCGGCATCATCAATGGCCGTGCCGGCATTCTGGATGCCTATCGCACCGGGCGCGGACGTATCCATGTGCGCGCCCGCCACACCGTCGAGCATGACGAGCGCACCGGCCGCGATCACATTGTCGTGACCGAGTTGCCTTATCAGGTCAACAAGGCTCGTCTGATCGAAAAGATTGCCGAGCTGGTCAAGGACAAGCGCATCGAAGGCATTGCCGAGCTGCGTGACGAGTCTGACAAGGACGGTCTGCGTGTGGTGATCGAAACGCGTCGCGGCGAGTCCGGCGATGTGGTCGTCAACAATCTCTTCTCCCAGACCCAGCTTGAAACCGTGTTCGGTATCAACGTGGTCGCGCTTGAAAGCGGTCAGCCCAAAACGCTCAACCTCAAGCAGCTGCTGGAAGCCTTCATTCGCCATCGCCGCGAGGTGGTGACCCGCCGAACGCTTTATGAGCTGAAAAAGGCAAAGGAACGCGGCCATATTCTTGAAGGCCTGACGGTCGCCATCTCCAACATCGATGAGGTGATCGAGCTCATCAAGGCCTCGCCCAACGCGGCCGAGGCGAAGGAAAAGCTGATCGCGCGTGACTGGGCGCCGGGCCAAGTCATCGACATGCTGGACCGCGCCGGTGCGACCTCCTGCAAGCCTGACAATCTCGAGGAGAGCTGCGGGTTGTCGGACGATCGTGGGCGCTATCAGCTGTCGGCGGCACAGGCTCAGGCGATTCTGGAGCTGCGTCTGCATCGTCTGACCGGTCTTGAGACCGAGAAGCTGCTCGATGAGTACAAGGGCATCCTCGATACCATCGCCGAGCTGACCCGCATTCTCTCGTCGGCCGATCGCCTGATGGAAGTGATTCGCGAAGAGCTGGAAGCGGTGCGCGATCAGTACCGTGACGAGCGTCGTACTGAAATCCAGAACAGCCGTCGTGACCTCACGATGGAAGATCTGATCGCCGCCGAAGACATGGTAGTCACCATCTCCAGAAGCGGGTATGCCAAGACCCAGCCGCTGTCCGACTATCAGGCCCAGAAGCGCGGCGGCCGCGGCAAGTCGGCGACCAGCATGAAGGATGAGGACGTCATCGAACATCTGCTGGTGGCCTCGACCCATGACACCGTGCTGCTTTTCTCCGATCGCGGCAAGGTCTACTGGCTCAAGGTCTATGAAATGCCGCAGGCCTCGCGTGGTTCGCGCGGTCGGCCGCTGGTCAATCTGCTGTCGCTGGATGAAGGCGAATGGATTACGGCGATCCTGCCGGTCAAGGAGTATCGCGATGACAGCTATATCTTCTTCGCCACGGCCAACGGCACGGTCAAGCGGACCACGCTGGATCAGTTCTCGCGTCCGCGCAGTGCGGGTCTGATCGCACTCGATCTTGATGAAGGCGATCGTCTGGTAGGCGCTGCCATCACCTCCGGCAGTGATCACGCCATTTTGCTGTCTTCCAACGGCAAGGCCATCCGCTTTGACGAAAACGATGTGCGCGCCATGGGTCGTACGGCGCGTGGCGTCAGAGGCATGCGCCTGCTGGACGATGCCCGGGTGATCAGCCTGATCATCCCCAGTACGACCACCATCGATGAAAGCGCCGATGATGAGACCGAGGTGGAAGGCACGCAGGTCAGTGAAGGCCAGTGCTACATCCTGACGGCGTCCAGCAACGGTTACGGCAAGCGCACCCGGCTCGAGGAGTTCCCGCTGCGTGGTCGTGGCGGCCAGGGCGTGATCGCCATGCAGACCACGGCACGTAACGGGCCGCTGGTGGCCGCCATTCAGGTCGGTGAAAATGATGAGATGATGATGATTTCCGATCGCGGCACGCTGGTGCGTACCCGGGTCGGCGAGGTGTCCATCAGCTCTCGTAACACGCAGGGCGTGACCCTTATTCGAACCGGCAAGGGTGAAAGCCTGGTGTCTACCGTTCGTCTTGATGAGTTGGAAAAGGACGACGAGGCGCTTGCCGAGGATGAGGAGGCATTGATGGATGAGGTTGATCAAGCGTCTGCAGACCCCGATGACGGTAACGCCGATTCGGCCCGCGAAGACTAGAACCATCGGCGCCTTTCAGGGAAGGGCGCCGTTATTTTTTCAAGCCCGTCGAGACCTGACATGACCCGACATTTCAATTTCTGTTCCGGCCCCGCCACGCTGCCCACCGCCGTGCTTGAGCGCGCGCGCGATGAGATGCTTGATTTTGAGGGGCGTGGCCTTTCCGTCATGGAGATGAGTCATCGCAGTGAGGCCTTCATTGCTGTTGCAGAGCGCGCCGAGGCCAATCTGCGCGAGCTGATGCAGGTGCCGGACAACTACAGTGTGCTGTTCATGCAGGGCGGCGCTACCCAGCAGTTTGGGTGTGTGCCATTCAATCTGCTGGGGCAGGGCGGATGTGGCAACTATCTGGATACCGGTATCTGGTCTCAGAAGGCTCTGAAGGAAGGCCGGCATCTGGGCGAGGCACATCTGGTGGCCTCAGCCGAGGATAACGGCTATACCGCCGCGCCCGGTCAGGAAATGCTCTCGCTGTCAGAAGATGCGGCTTACCTGCACTACTGCGATAACGAAACCATCGGCGGCCTGCAGATGGATTACGTACCTCAGGTGGCGGCGCCGCTGGTCTGTGACATGTCCTCCTCGATCCTGTCACGCAGAGTGGATGTCTCCAAGTTCGGTGTGATCTACGCCGGTGCGCAGAAAAACATCGGTCCGGCCGGGATCGTTATCGTCATTGTTCGCAACGATCTGCTGGATCGCGCGCGTCGTGAAACGCCTTCCATGCTGAACTGGAAGGCCTTTGCCGACAACGGCTCGATGCTCAACACGCCGGCGACCTATGCCTGGTATCTATCGGGGCTGGTGTTTGAATGGCTCAAGGAAAAGGGCGGTGTCGAGGCGATCGAGAAGGTCAATCGTCGCAAGGCGCAAAAGCTTTATGAGGCCATCGACGCTAGCGGCTTCTATTCCAACCCGATTGCTGCAGCCAACCGCTCCTTGACCAATATCCCGTTTGTCCTCGGTGACGAAACGCTCAACAAGGCGTTTCTGGCCGAGTCCGAGGCGGCAGGTCTTTTGACACTCAAGGGACATCGCAGCGTGGGTGGTATGCGGGCCAGCCTTTACAACGCCATGCCGGAAGAGGGTGTTGATCGGCTGGTGGCCTTCATGCAGGATTTCGAGCGTCGCTACGGGTAATGACATGACCGATCAGCCTTCCTCTTTCGACAACAACGATCAGGGCGTGGATCTTGGCGCCTTGCGCGACCGTATTGATACGCTGGATCAGCGAATTCTTGATCTGATCAGTGAGCGTGCCGCCTGCGCCCAGCAGGTAGCTCACGTCAAGCTGGCCGAGGACCCGGAGGCGGTATTCTATCGCCCCGAGCGTGAAGCTCAGGTCCTCAAGCGCATCATGGCCCTCAACAAGGGACCGCTGGCGGGCGAGGAGATGGCGCGCCTGTTCCGGGAAATCATGTCGGCCTGCCTGGCGCTGGAAAAGCCGGTGCGGGCGGCCTATCTCGGTCCGGAAGGCACCTTCACCCAGCAGGCGGCGCTCAAGCATTTTGGTGACAGTGCCGTGTGCAAGCCGCTGCCCGCCATTGATGAAGTCTTTCGTGAAGTCGAGGCGGGGGCGGCCAACTATGGGGTGGTGCCGGTCGAGAATTCGACCGAAGGCGTGGTCAACCACACGCTGGACTCCTTCATGGACACTTCCCTGCGAATCTGCGGTGAGGTAGTGCTGCGTATTCACCACCACCTACTGGTGGGCAGTAACACCCGCCGGGACAAGGTGTCGCGCATCTATTCCCACTCGCAGTCACTGGCACAGTGTCGCAAATGGCTGGATGCTCATTACCCGCACGCCGAACGTGTGGCCGTGTCTTCCAATGCCGAAGCGGCTCGCCGGGTCAAGAGTGAATGGCACACCGCGGCCATTGCCGGGGACATGGCCGCGCGGCTTTATGGCCTTGAGCGCCTCGAAGAGAAGATCGAGGACATGCCGGACAACTCGACGCGCTTTCTGATCATCGGTAATCACGATGTGCCGCCCAGTGGCGAAGACAAGACGTCGCTGGTGGCCTCCATGCGCAACCAGCCCGGCGCCCTGCATGACCTGCTTGAGCCCTTCCATCGTCACAAGGTCGACATGACGCGCCTGGAGAGCCGGCCTTCCCGGCACGGGCTCTGGAACTACGTTTTCTTCATCGATTTCAAGGGACATCAGGAAGAGCCGCGCGTGCAGGCTGCGCTGGAAGAAGTGCGGCTGCGGGCCGCCGATGTGCGGGTGCTGGGCTCCTATCCGGTGGGTGTGCTTTGAGCGAGCAGGACATTTCGAAGACGCCGACCGTATTATCAGAAGAGACCGGCATTCTGGTGATCGGTCTGGGGCTGATTGGTGGATCGCTGTTGGCAGCGCTTCGTGACGCCGGTTACGCAGGACGCTGCTTCGGTGTTGACCTCAATCCCAAAGAAGTTGCCCTTGGGCGACGCATGGGGTTGATCGATGATGGTGGCGCCGACCCGGCCGCCTTTTTGCCTCACGTCTCGCTGATTGTGCTGGCCGTACCGGTCATGGCGATAGCACCGGTCATGGCGCAGCTGAGCCAGCGTCGCCGTCACGGTCAGGTGGTGACCGATGTGGGCAGCACCAAGTCGGCCATTCGTGATCAGATCCGGGCGGCGCTTGGGCGAGTACCGAGCTGGCTGGTGCTGGGGCATCCCATTGCCGGTGCGGAAAAAAGTGGTGTCGAGGCTGCCAATCCAGCGCTATATCAGCGTCATCGCGTGATTCTGACCCCTGAAGCCGATACCGATGTACAGGCGCTGAAGCGCGTTGAGCGTCTATGGCGCGTTTGTGGCGCCCATATCGAGCAATTGACGGTCGAGCGTCACGATGAGGTGCTGGCACGGACCAGTCATTTGCCTCATCTGCTGGCGTTTTCGCTGGTCGATACGCTGGCGCGTCAGGATGATCGACTCGATATCTTTCGCTACGCGGCCGGTGGCTTTCGTGATTTCACCCGTATTGCCGGCAGTGACCCGGTGATGTGGCGCGACATTTATCTGGCCAATCGGGAAGCGGTGCTTGAAGCGCTTTCTGAATTCGAGGCCGGTGTCAGCGAACTTCGTACCGCCGTGGCAGGCGGCGATGGCGATGCCATGCTGGGCATCTTCTCCCGCGCCAGTCACGCGCGACATTATTTCGACAGACTACTCAGCCAGAAGAGCTATCAGGTCATGGAAACCAGAAACGTTGTGTACCGTGCGGGCGCCGGCGGACAGGTCCGGGGTAATATTCGCGTGCCCGGCGACAAGTCGATGTCACATCGCTCCATCATGCTTGGCGCGCTGGCCGAGGGCGTCACCACCGTGGAAGGCTTTCTTGAAGGCGAGGACAGTCTTGCCACGCTTCAGGCCTTTCGTGAAATGGGCGTGGCGATTGAGGGCCCTCAGGCCGGCCGTGTGGTCATCCACGGAGTAGGCCTTCACGGGCTGAAACAGCCGGGTGGGGCGCTTTATCTGGGCAACTCCGGTACCAGCATGCGCCTGTTTGCAGGACTCATGGCCGGACAGACGTTTGATGTGACACTGACAGGTGATGAGTCTCTCAATCGCCGCCCGATGGGGCGCGTCGCTGATCCGCTCCGACTGATGGGCGCCGTCATTGATACCGGTGAGGGGGGGCGCCCACCGCTGACCGTTCGCGGAGGACAGCGCCTGGCTGGTATCGATTACGACCTGCCCATGGCCAGTGCTCAGGTCAAGTCGTGCCTGTTGCTGGCCGGCATGTATGCCACCGGCGATACCCGGGTGCGCGAGCCGGCCCCGACGCGGGACCATACTGAACGCATGCTGACTGCCTTTGGCTACCCGGTCGCCCGTCATGAGGATGTGGCCCACATTGCAGGTGGTGGTCGACTCACCGGCGGCTTCATTGATGTTCCGGCAGATATTTCTTCAGCAGCGTTTTTCCTGGTGGCTGCCTCCATTACGCCCGGCGCGGATCTGACCCTGCAACACGTGGGGATCAATCCGACCCGTGTTGGTGTCATCAACATCCTGCGCGAAATGGGCGCCGATATTGAGCTGCTCAACGAGCGCAAGGTCAGCGGTGAGCCGGTTGCCGATGTACGGGTGCGTTACGCCGAGCTGCACGGGATTGATATCCCGGTGGATCAGGTGCCGCTTGCCATCGATGAGTTCCCGGTGCTCTTTATCGCGGCCGCCAACGCCAGTGGCACCACCCGGCTTCGCGATGCGCTTGAACTGCGCGTCAAGGAGTCCGATCGTATCAAGGCCATGGCTGACGGTCTGGACATTCTGGGCGTGGTCAACACGGTGGTCGAAGATGGTATCGACATCGTGGGTGGTCGCTACCACGGGGGCGAAGTCGAAAGTCTTGGCGATCATCGCATTGCCATGGCCTTTACCGTGGCTGCCCTGCGCGCCGAAGGAGATATCACCATCCGTGACTGTGCCAACGTGGCGACGTCCTTTCCCAATTTTCCTGCATTGGCCCGAGAGGTCGGCATGCAACTTGAGGTTGTTTCGGAGGACGCATGAGCCAGCAGATCAATGCAGCGGTCATCGCCATTGATGGCCCCGGTGGGGCGGGCAAGGGCACCATCAGTCGACTGGTCGCCCAGGATCTGGGCTGGCATCTGCTGGACTCGGGCGCGCTTTATCGTCTGACAGCGCTGGCTGCCCTGCGTCGTGATATCGAGATGACTGACGATGTTGCCCTTGAGTCGGTGGCGCGTGAGCTGGATGTGACCTTTGTCAGCGAAGATGGACACACTCGGATCATGCTGGAAGGTGAGGATGTCAGCGCCGACATTCGCAACGAGCATGTTGGTGGATGCGCCTCGCAGGTTGCCGCGATCACCGGCGTGCGTGATGCCCTGTTGGCACGCCAGCGTGAATTCGCCAAAACACCGGGTCTGGTGGCCGATGGTCGTGACATGGGTACCGTGGTCTTTCCCGAGGCACCGCTCAAGATATTTTTGACGGCCAGTGCCGAGGAGCGGGCTCGAAGACGGCATGATCAGTTGCGACAGGCCGGACAACATGCTAGCCTTTCGAGCCTTTTAAAGGAGATAGAGGCTCGGGACGCGCGTGACATGCAGCGAACGGTGGCGCCATTAAGGCCTGCCGAGGATGCCGTCACGATCGATACGACCGAGCTTTCGATCCCGGATGTCGTGGCACGCATTGAAGCACTTCTCTCCCTGCGTGGTTTGAAAAGCTCCCAATAAGCGCCTGAATTTCCGGAGGCCCCGGCAAGACGTCATGGGGTGGCAGCGGTCAACATCTGTAAACCCTGCCACGTCTAACCAGCGTTAACGTCCCCGGGGAGTTTGTCATTGGCCCGCGCTTGCTGGTGGCGTGGAGAATGCAGCCGTCCTGGTTGCTTTTTGTTGATCACTATAGGAATACCATGAGCGAAAGCTTTGCAGAACTGTTTGAACAGTCTCTTCAGGACATCAACATGGAACCCGGTGCCATTGTCATGGCGACCGTGGTAGACATCGAAGGTGACTGGATCACTGTCAACGCCGGGCTGAAATCCGAAGGGCAGATCCCTGCGGCACAGTTTCGTAGCGACAATGGTGAACTGACCATCAGTGTCGGCGATGAAGTCAAGGTTGCGCTGGAAGCCGTGGAAGACGGTTTCGGTGAGACGCGCCTGTCTCGCGAAAAGGCCAAGCGTGCCGAAGCCTGGAAGGAACTGGAAGCAGCCTTCGAGGAAAACGAAGTCGTCAAGGGCGTGATCAACGGAAAGGTCAAGGGCGGTTTCACCGTCGATGTCAATTCCATCCGTGCCTTCCTCCCGGGCTCGCTCGTCGATGTCCGTCCGGTTCGTGATACCGCGCACCTGGAAAACAAGGAACTCGACTTCAAGGTCATCAAGCTCGATGCCAAGCGTAACAACGTTGTTGTTTCTCGCCGCGCCGTGCTTGAAGCCGAAAACAGTGCCGAGCGTGAAGCGCTGCTCGCGACACTGCAGGAAGGCCAGCAGATCAATGGTATCGTCAAGAACCTGACCGATTACGGCGCCTTCGTCGATCTCGGTGGTGTTGACGGCCTGTTGCACATCACCGATATGGCCTGGAAGCGCATCAAGCATCCGAGCGAAATCGTGGCGGTTGGCGACGAGATCAATGTCAAGGTGCTGAAGTTTGACCGTGAGCGCAACCGCGTATCACTGGGTCTGAAGCAGCTGGGCGAAGATCCGTGGGTCAACATCAAGAATCGTTACCCGGAAGGCACCAAGGTCAACGCTCGCGTGACCAATCTGACCGACTACGGCTGCTTTGCCGAGCTGGAAGAGGGTGTTGAAGGTCTGGTTCACGTTTCCGAAATGGACTGGACCAACAAGAACATCCATCCGTCCAAGGTGGTTCAGGTCGGTGACGACGTTGAAGTCATGGTGCTGGATATCGACGAAGAACGTCGTCGTATCTCGCTGGGCATCAAGCAGTGCACCTCCAATCCATGGGAAGACTTCAGCTCGCGCTTTGCCAAGGGCGATCGTGTCTCCGGTACCATCAAGTCGATCACCGACTTCGGTATCTTCATCGGTCTGGACGGCAGCATTGATGGTCTGGTGCACCTCTCCGACATCTCCTGGAACGAAACCGGTGAAGAAGCCGTTCGTCGCTATCGCAAGGGTGAAGAAGCCGAGGCTGTCATCCTGTCGATCGATCCGGAGCGTGAGCGCATCTCGCTGGGCATCAAGCAGCTGGAAAGCGATCCGATGTCCGAGTACCTGGCCGTTAACGACAAGGGCGCGCTTGTGTCCGGTCGCGTGACCGAAGTGGATGCCCGTGAAGCCTACGTTGAGCTGGCAACCGACGTCATCGCCGTACTCAAGGCTTCCGAGATCAGCAGTGACCGTGTTGAAGACGCCCGTACCGTGATCAACGAAGGCGACAGCGTCGAAGCGCGCATCGTTGGTGTTGATCGCAAAAACCGCGTCATCAACCTGTCCATCCGCGCCAAGGATCAGGACGAGACTCGTCAGAACATGCGCAACATGCGTGAGCAGGAGACCGAAACTTCCGGTCCGACCACTATCGGTGACCTGATCAAGCAGCAGATGAATCAGGACTGATAGCACGCTTGCGGTCATCCGCTGGATGGCTGTATAGGTCTGTTCAGACATATCAATGACACTGTCGTCAGCAGGATCCATCCTGCTGGCGACAATGTTGAAATCACGGATTTAATCGCCCCTGATTACTCAGGGAGACGGAGGTAGCATGCAGGTCGTCAGCTCACTCAAGTCAGCCAAGACTCGCCACAAGGATTGTCAGGTCGTCAAGCGCCGTGGTCGCGTTTACGTTATCTGCAAGACCAACCCGCGCTTCAAGGCCGTTCAGGGCCGTCCGAAGCCCAAGCGTTAATGCCTCTGGCATGATTGGAGACCTTCGGGACTCCACGCGAAAAGGCCCCCAATGCTTCATTGGGGGCCTTTTTTATGGGTCATGTTTTGGTGTTCAGTACAGTGTGTGATTAACAGGGCCTACCCAATGGGTAGGGCCCTGTGTCATGGGCCAATGAACGCTGTCTATCGTCAGCGTTGGTCGCTGCGGTTCTCGATGGTCTTGCGGTAATTATCGATAAAGGGTTTTTCCGCCCTGTCGATCCGATCCATGCCGGAGACCACTCGGTGCCAGTACGGATACTGTGGTGCCGGACGTGTGGCCGTCTCAATACGGTCAATATCGTCCTGGTCGAGCGTCATCTCGGCGGCGGCCAGATCATCCCGTAGATGCTCTTCATTGCGAGCGCCGATGATCAGTGAGGTCACACCGGGGCGATCCTTGAGCCATGCAAGGCAGGTGCGCGGGATCGAGGCATTGTGCTTTTCACCGATCTCGGCCAGCAGTTCGATGATGTCATAGGCACGTGCCATATCATGAATATAGGGCTCCGGCCAGCCATTGCCCTGACGTGTGCCCTCCGGCGCCTTCTGGCCACGACGCAGCTTGCCATTGAAAACGCCTTCTCCCAATGGCCCCCAGATCAGCGTGCCGATATTCTGATCGATCGCCAGCGGCATCAGCTCGTATTCGGCCTCACGAGACTCCGGCGTGTAATAGATCTGCTGGCTGATTGGTAATGTCACATTATGCAGTTCCGCCTTGCCGATGGTTTTCATCATCTGCCAGCCGGTGAAATTGGAGGTGCCGTAGTAGCGGATCTTGCCGCTCTTGATGAGATGGTCGAGGGCATGAAGCATCTCCTCGACCGGTGTGACGCCGTCCCAGTTATGTATCTGGTAAAGATCAATATGATCGGTGCCAAGACGCTTGAGACTCGCCTCGCAGGCATTGATCAGGTGGTAGCGCGAAAAGCCACTGTGGTTGGGGTTGTCGCCCATGGGGCTTCTGGCCTTGGATGCCAGAATGATGTCGTGTCGCTTGTCACCAAGGGCGCGACCGACCAGCTCTTCGGCTTCGCCCATGGAGTAGAGGTCGGCTGTGTCGATCAAATTGACGCCGGCTTCCAGTGCCAGATCAAACTGGCGTCGTGCGCCATCAACATCAACACTGGCCGCTTTTTCAAAGCCGCCGCTGCCTCCAAAAGGAACGGTCCCAAGCGCCATTTCAGAAACCAGCAGACCGGAGTTGCCGAGCGGACGATATTTCATGTGAAAGCTTCCCTGTTTTCCTGGCAGACTCAATCAAGTGATTGATCAGGTCATAAGCCTGGCATAACCGGTCAGTGCGGCAAGCCGGAAGGGTTAACACAGGAAAAGGACCGTCTGAAAATCGGCAGGGGACACACAATGCTTGTGTCGGAGAGGGCGAGTCAGACGTGTCACAGAAAATCGCCATCACCGTGAGACGGTGATGGCGATCATCAGAACAAGGGCATTAAAGGCAAGGCGCGAGGCTTCAGAGATCTTCTTCGGTCACATCATCGGGAGATAGTCGAAGTCCGCCTGCGGGCAGCGGGTGATTGTCCAGACGCGGGCCTTCGGGCGTAAGCTTGAGACGCCCCTGCATGAACCATCGCACCGTCATCGGATAGATCACGTGTTCGCGAGTGAGCACCCGTTCTGCCAGGGCGTCTTCATCGTCATCCGGTGTCACGCTGACGGCGGCCTGAACCACGACAGGGCCGCCATCGAGCTCATCGCTGACGAAGTGCACGCTGGCGCCATGTTCCGATACCCCATCGGCCAATGCGCGGGCGTGAGTGTTCAATCCACGATATTGCGGTAGCAGGGAAGGGTGGATGTTGAGCATGCGCCCGTGATAGCGACGTACAAAAGCCGGCGTCAGAATGCGCATGAAGCCGGCCAGAACGATCAGATCCGGAGCATGACGATCGATGACCTTTACAAGCGCCGCATCGAAGGCATCGCGCGAGTCATACTCATGATGAGGCAGTACCACGGCCGGAATCCCGGCTTCGCGGGCGCGTACCAGACCATAGGCATCTCCGCGATTGGAGATGACAGCGGCAATTTCACCGCCCAGCTCATCATGGGCTTCAGCGTCGATCAACGCCTGCAGATTGCTGCCGCTTCCCGAGATCAGCACGACCAGTCGCTGACGGTCGGGCTGTTCGAACTGACTGTTCTGCTCGGAGGTTTCGCTGTCGGACATGACGTTTCCTGCTCGGTTACGAACGTGCGTTTTCAAGTACAACGCTGGGCTTTGCATCATCCGAGCGGCTGACGTGACCCAGCCGATACACGGTTTCGCCCGTGCTTTCCAGAAAGGTCTCGGCCTGTTCGGCCTGGTTGGCCGGTACTACGACCACCATGCCGATGCCACAGTTGAGTACGCGATGCATCTCGGTTTCATCGATGTTGCCTTCGCGCTGCAGCCAGTCAAAGACAGCGGGGCGTGGCCAGGACTGTGCATCGATATGAACGCTGGTATTGTCCGGCAATACGCGAGGAATGTTTTCGAGCAGGCCGCCACCGGTAATATGGGAGAGCGCGTGCACGTTGACATCGCTGTCATGAAGCATGGCCAGCAGCGACTTGACGTAGATTCGTGTAGGCGCCATCAGCGCATCGCGCAGGGCCTGGCCATCGTCCAGACGCGTATCGGGCGCCGCACCGCTGCGTTCGAGCACGCGTCGAATCAGGGAGTAACCGTTGGAATGAGGGCCGCTTGAGGCCAGACCCAGCACCACGTCGCCTTCGCCGACCTTCGAGCCATCCAGAATTTCCGACTTTTCAACGATCCCGACACAAAAGCCGGCCAGGTCGTAATCGGAGCCTTCGTACATGCCCGGCATCTCGGCGGTTTCGCCGCCGACGAGCGCACAGCCGGCCTGACGACAGCCTTCGCCGATGCCTGTCACCACATCGGCGGCCATCTCGACATCCAGCTTGCCGGTGGCGTAATAGTCAAGGAAGAACAGCGGCTCGGCGCCGGCGACCACCAGATCGTTGACACACATGGCCACCAGATCGATACCGATGGTGTCATGACGTCCCAGATCCATGGCCAGCCTGAGCTTGGTGCCAACGCCATCGGTGCCTGACACCAGTACCGGTTCGCGGTAGCCGCTGGGAAGCTGGCACAGGGCACCAAAACCGCCAAGCCCACCCATTACTTCCGGCCGTGTTGTACTCTTGGCGACATGCTTGATGCGCTCGACCAGCGCATTACCGGCGTCGATATCAACACCGGCATCCTTGTAGGAGAGGGAGTCACGAGACGAAGGCTCGGTCATGTTGGGGTCCTGTCACTGAAAATGAGACGGGGTTCCGGCCGGGGCCAGAGCGATAATCAAGAAGGACGGCATTGTATCACCGGCCATGGCCAATCGCATCGCGGCATGCTTGACGATCGACAGGCTGCCCGAAGTGATCGGGTTCATGATAATGTGATCACTGTTCCCCTTGTTTTGAGCATGGACGCCGTAATGAGTCCGGATACCCTACAGCTTCCGCTAGGTGTTGGTGCGCGTGACGATGTCACGTTTGCCAGCTTCTGGCCCGGTGCCAATGCAGGTCTTGTCACCCATCTGCGCCATCAGCTTGATGACGGCGGCGAGCAGTTTATCTACCTATGGGGAGCTTCCGGCAGCGGACGAACCCATCTGCTTCAGGCGGCCTGCCTGGAAGCCAGCAATCGCGGGGCCAGGGCGTTGTATCTGCCGCTCGACGATCTGGGGCATTTTCCACCGCATATGCTTGAGGATCTCGAGGCGCTGGACCTGATTGCCATTGATGATCTTGAGCGTGTGATCGGTCGCAAGCGCTGGGAAGAAGCCCTGTTTCACTGCTTCAATCGCCTGAGGGATGCCAACTGTCGGCTGATCATTGCAGCCCAGGCCTCGCCTCGTGTGCTGCCGGTGGTACTTCCGGATCTGGCATCGCGTCTGGGGTGGGGCATGACCTTTCATCTGCAGCCGCTCAGCGATCAGGACCGTCTTGAAGTACTGCGGCTTCGGGCGCATCAGCGTGGCATGCAACTGCCCGATGAAGTCGCGCGTTATCTGCTGCATCGTGGGCCAAGAAAACTGGGCGACATGCTGGCGCTTTTGACCCGTCTCGATAGTGCTTCGCTCTCGGCGCAGCGTCGATTGACCATTCCTTTTGTTAAACGCGCGCTCGACTGGTAAGCCATCGAAGCATGAAATGATGGCTGTTCCTGGCAGTTCTATCAGGACCACCTATACTAGGGATCATCACTTCTGGTTTCCTGTTCACCGCCCACTTCCCCGGGCGGTTTTTTATTGCCTCCAGTTCTGTCAGAACCTGTCTGGTTGCCACCCCTTTTCCCAGAAAAGCGCGAAGGCTTATCACACAAAAAAACCGGCCCTCATGGGGCCGGTTTTTTGCAGGCGGTCATGTCTGAGAGGTGATCAGCGACGTGTGATCAGCGCACCCAGTACAAAGCCGACGGTTGCTGCAATGGCCAGCGCGCCGACCGGCTGCTTGACCGTAAACTCGCGGGCATTGTCAACGACTTCACCATACTGGGACTGTACCTGGCCCGCTGCGCTGCGCAGACGACCTTCGGTACGCATCTCGTTATCATCGGCAAAGTCACCATAGGCTTCCTGCGCCTTGCCTACTGCAGTCTTGGTTTCGCCTTCGATCTGATTCTTGAGCATGGTGTCCTGACTCCGCTGGATGGATAAACCTTGTACTGTCCTAAATCTATCTCATGTTGGCGGTTACGCCAGGATTATCTGCAATTCGGCACAACAAAATTGTCACATGTCGAAAGCAGGTACCAGCCATCGGTAAAGAAGTCTTTTACGAAAGGAATCGATGCTCAGGGGGCCAGCAGATAGCCGCTGCGACGGCTCTCGTGACCGGCCAGGTCTGCCACGATCATGCCGGCGGTCGCCATGCGTCGCTGGCTTCTGGCATAGATCATGCCGTCCTGTGTTGCGCGTACCTCATGGACGCTATCCTTGATCGGATCAATGATTTCGGCCACGAGCTGACCGCAGACCACCTGGTCGCCCGGGTGGGCATGAAAGACCAGCAGACCGCCTTCAGGGGCCACCAGAAATTCCATCGCCGACAGCGGCGTGGCCGGAAATTCCAGTACCGGCAGTGGCGGTGCTTCGCCATGAATCAGTCCGAGATGGATCATCCAGTCAACAATGGCGCGACTGTCGTGATCGGCCAGTTCGTGATCGACATCATTCTGCCCGCGAAGCTCCAGGGTGATGGACTGCGTACCGTAGCCAATCGGGAAGTGCTCGCCAAAACGCTCGCGTAGCTGCTCCCAGACCAGCGTGAAGCACTCATCAAACGACTGACCGCCCGAGTCGGTTGCCAGCATGCTGGCACGGGCGCCGAAATAGCGTGCCAGCGGCTCGAATGTCGGCCAGGCAGCCGGTGTGGTGTAGAGATGCGCCACGGCGTTGAAATCACAATGCAGGTCCAGTACGTAATCGGCCTGACAGGCGAGGCGCTGCAGGGTGAGTTGCAGTGACTCAAGAGCGTTGGCAGGTGATTTGTTGTTCAGCGCGGTGAGAAAACGATGCCTGATAATGCGTATGTTATTGACGTCATCGCTGCCCAGCTCACTCGTCAGATCGTCGGCAATGGCATCGGTCATGTCCGCATAGTGGCGGTTGAAGTTTTTCAGGGTTTCCAGCTCATAGCGTCCCAGCGGAACATCCATCAGTTGCTGGGTCAGCCCGATCGGGTTGGCGACCGGCACGATACACACGCGTGCGTGCAAAAGACCGGCGGCTTCAAGCTCGGCCATGTGCTGCTTGAGCTTGAAGGCTACCAGCATGCCCGGCAGCTCATCGGCATGAAGTGAGGCCTGGATATAGATGCTGTGCTCACTGTCCTGTGGGCCGTAATGAAAACTGTGTAGCTGGCTGATATGGCCCGGGACGGCGCCCAGCAGTTCATGAGTACGATGTTCCACAAAATCGTCCTGAATCGGTTCGAGAAGCGGCGCCGGGGCCGCTTGAAAAAGGCAGGCCGGTGCCTGCCTGTACTACCTGACCTGTTGTTTCGCAGCTTCTACTTTGCAAGCTCGGAATGGATGGACAGGTCATAGTCGAAATACTTGTTCATCAGGGTGTCGAAGGTGCCATCACTGTAGACATCGCGAATGGCCTGATTGAATTTCTCGGCCAGCGCCTTGTCGCGCGTGCGAAATGCCATGGCGGCGCCGCTGCCAAAAATGCGTTTGGGCGTGCTGATCTCGGTCCCGATCTGCTTGAAGGGGCTGTCATCATTGCGAAAATCGATGCTCTCGATGGCCAGCGGATAATCTTCAAAGGCCAGGTCCAGTCGGCCGGATTCAAGGTCGTTTTCAACGTCCTGGGAAGACCCATAGCGGCGAACATCGAGCACATCACCGTACATTTCGGTGACGTAGACATCGCGAATGGAGCCGCGCTGAACGCCAACGCTCAGTCCCTTGAGACTGTCACGATCATCAATGTCGATATCGCGATCACGGGCGGTAATCCAGATGCTGGGCGTGTTGTAGTAGGGAATCGAAAAGAGCACCTGTCGCTCGCGCTCCGGTGTAATCGCCATGGAGGACAGAATGGCGTCGTACTTGCGCGCCAGAAGTCCCGGGATGATGCCGTCCCATGGCTGTTCGACCCAGCTGCACTCAAGCTGAGCGCGCTTGCAGAGTTCGTTGCCCAGATCGATCTCGAAGCCTTCAAGCTCTCCCCCCGGGGCGCGATAGACGAAGGGCTCATAGGGCACGTCGATGGCCAGCTTGACGTTGTCCGGGGTTTTGGCCATCACACCGCCAGAGATCAAAAGGGTCGCCATACAGGTGGCGCTTAACAGTGCTTTCATTGTCGTTGTCCTTGTTTTCAAGCCGATACGATTGTCGACACGATGAGCGAGTGTATACCTGCTACAACGCCATGCAATAGTGTTTGGCGATGCTCTCGCCACCGGCCCGACGGCGCTGATACCATGGATGCATGAACAGTACACCTGCCTGTGTCGCGTCTACTGACGTTCCCCTTTTAAGCGTTGCGGATTCGCTGAACGACCCGCTTTATTACCTGGTCAATTTTGACAACGTCGTGACCTGGGTCAGCGAGCGTTACGACGATCTGCTGGACGACGCCGAGCGTGATTTCATCACGTGCTTCAAACGCCTGCCCGTATCTTCCAAAGCGCTTTTGGTGCGCATGATCATGCGCAAGGGCGAGCATTTTCGTCTCGATCGTCTTGCCTACGAGGAGATCGGGAAGACCTCAACGGCACTTACGCCACTGATCGAGCAGGGGCTTGTGGATGCGCGTCCCTGCCTGACGCTGGAGCAGCTGTTCGACCTTTTCACGCGAGATGAACTGGTCGGCATGTTCAGTGATCACCTGAGTCGACCTCGTGATCGCAAGGCACTGCTGAAAGAAACCCTGATACCGATATTTGATCAGGCGCTGACGCTTGATGCGTGGTGCTCGGTCACGGGACAGCCCATGACCTCCCGGGTCGTTCGGCTGACCACCATGACGGTGTGTGAGCGGCTTCGTCTGATGTTCTTTGGCAACCTGCGCCAGCAGTTTTCCGAGTTCGTGCTGGCGGATCAGGGCATTTACCGCTTTGAAGTGGTGCCCTTCACTCGAGACTCGCGACCCTTTCAGTCCCGCGCGGATATCGAACGCTACTGGCAGATTCACGACTGCCGGGCGCGCTTTGAAGCCGGTCATGATATCGACGAGGTACTGGCGGCACTGCCTTCATGTCTGGAGGGCAGCCTCTGGCTGGAGGCGCGACGGGGTCGGGTACTCTACGCCATCGCCCGTTACTGCGAGCGTCAGGGCGAATTGGCACGTGCCAGCGAGCTTTACGCTCAAAGCCGCCATGGTGAGGCGCGCATTCGTCGCATACGAGTGCTGGAGCGGCTGGATGAGTTCGAGCAGGCACTGACTCTGTGCCGTGATGCTCAGCAGGTGCCCACCAGTGAAGCCGAGCGTCAGCAGGCCGCGCGTATTCAGCCGAGGCTGCATCGTGCGCTCGACATGGAAAAACCGTTACTCGAAGCCCAGACGGCTGCTCGGCGGTGCGATGTGATCCTGCCGCGCAGTCCCTCGGTCGAGCGCGCCGTGCGTGAGCATCTGGAGACCTCTGAGGCGCCGGTGTTTTATGTCGAAAACACGCTGATCAACGCACTCTTTGGCCTGCTGTGCTGGGAGGCCATCTTTGCACCGCTGCCCGGGGCCTTCTTTCACCCGTTTCAAAGCGGTCCCGCCGATCTGATGCGCCCTGAATTTTATCCGCAGCGTGAGTCGTATTTTACGCACTGTCTGGCGCGACTCGAGGCGGGGACATGGCAGCAGGCTATCCGACAGCGCTACCGGGAAAAGCAGGGGATACAGTCTCCCTTCGTGCACTGGGGCGCCCTGAATGAAGAACTTTTGACGCTGGCACTGGAATGCCTGCCGCCGGCGCATCTGCGTTACTGGTTCGAGCGGCTTTTAACCGATATTCGGGCCAATCGGTCCGGCATGCCGGACCTCATCCGCTTCTATCCGAACGCCCCGGAAGGCTCACCGCGCTATGAGATGATCGAGGTCAAGGGACCCGGCGATCGGCTACAGGACAACCAGAAGCGCTGGATTGCCTTTTGTGCGCAGCACGATATGCCGGTCACGGTGTGTCATGTGCGCTGGAGCGATGACGAGGGCACGACTTGAGCGCAGAGGGGGCCATCGCAGCATTGAATGGCGACGACACGCCGCGCTATCGCGTGGCAGTGCGCGCGCTGTGTGAATTTACCGCGCGCGCGGGTGACCTTGATCTGCGATTTAC
Organism: Kushneria konosiri; assembly: GCF_002155145.1. NCBI lineage: Bacteria > Pseudomonadati > Pseudomonadota > Gammaproteobacteria > Oceanospirillales > Halomonadaceae > Kushneria > Kushneria konosiri. The sequence continues at coordinate 3,448,838 of NZ_CP021323.1, read as the reverse complement.
GCCTGCGCCCACCGCGCAGCAGGGCATTGCCGGCCATCAGGTGGTGGCTTCACGTCGAGGCGAGCACTACGAGCACGAGGTCGCCCTTGAAGGCCGATATGGCGCACTGATCGTTCGTGGCCGGGCCGATGGGTTTGATCCGACGCTTAAAAGACTGGAAGAGGTCAAGACCCATCGCGGTGATATTGACGCCATGCCGGCCAATCAGCGCGCCCTGCACTGGGCGCAGGCGAAGGTCTACGGCGCGCTGTTGTGCCGCGAGCGTTCACTCGATTCGATCGAGATCGCACTGGTCTATTTCGACATCGAGCAGCAGCGGGAAAGCGTGCTGGTAGAGACGATGACGCGCAATGTGCTGGAAGCCTTTTTTATCGAGCAGTGCGAGCGCTTCATCCACTGGGCCGAGCAGGAGCTTGCACATGAGGCTGCCCGTACGCAGCGGTTAACGCAGCTTTCGTTTCCTCACCCCGATTTTCGACCCGGTCAGCGGGCGCTGGCGGAAAGTGTTTTCAAGGCGATCAGCACCCGGCGTGATCTGATGCTGCAGGCGCCAACCGGTATCGGCAAGACGCTGGGGACGCTGTTTCCCGCCCTCAAGGCCATGCCGGGCCAGCGTGTTGATCGTCTGTTCTTTCTCACCGCGCGTACCACCGGGCGTCGGCTGGCGCTCGAGGCGTTGACCACGCTAGGCATGGCGCATCCTCCTGTAGATGAGGGCGATCCCGGCATTCGAACGCTGGAGCTGATCGCTCGTGACAGGGCCTGCGAGCATCCGGAGCTTGCCTGCCATGGCGAGAGCTGCCCATTGGCCAGCGGCTTTTATGATCGGCTGCCCCGGGCGCGCCAGGCCGCCGTGCGAGCGGGATGGCTGGATCAGCAGGGCCTGCGCCGCGTCGCACTGGATCACAGCGTCTGTCCCTACTATTTGAGTCAGGAGATGGCGCACTGGTGCGATGTCGTGATCGGGGATGTCAATTACTGGTTTGATACCAGCGCAATGCTGTATGCCCTGACGCGACAGCATCAGTGGCGGGTCAGTCTTCTGATCGATGAGGCGCACAATCTCGTTGAGCGCGGGCGGGCCATGTACGGCGCCGAATTTGATCAGGGCCGCTTTGCAGCGGCTCGACGTGATGCACCGACCGCACTCAGGCGACCGCTGGACAGGCTCTGGCGACAGTGGAAGGCCTTGCTGCGAGCGCATGAGGGCGACTACGTGTGTCTCGAGTCGCCGCCGCGCAAGCTGTTCAATGCGCTGTCGCAGTTCGTCACGGCCGTTGGAGACTTCATGGTCGATACGCCTGTCGCTCTGGACAGCGTGCTGCTGGAAGCCTGGTTTGACGCCATGCAGATCACACGGATTGCCGACATTGCCAGCGAGGTGGATGCCGAACATTATCTGCTGGACATCGAACGACGCGGGCGCCAGGCGACGCTGTCCCTGCGCAATGTGGTGCCGGCCCCGCTGCTGGCACCACGGTTTGAGGCAGCGCACGCGACTGTCCTGTTTTCTGCAACGCTTTCGCCGAGCCATTACTATCGTGATCAGCTCGGGCTTGATATCGCCACGCCCTGGCTTGAAATGGCATCTCCCTTTACGGCCTGCCAGCTCGAGGTCCACCTGGCCGATCATATTTCAACGCGCTATCGCGACCGACGCGCCTCGCTCGCCCCCATTGCCGAACTGATGGCGCATCAGTTTCGCCGGCGTCCCGGCAACTATCTGGCCTTTTTCAGCAGCTTTGACTATCTCGAGCAGGTCAGCCGTGCGCTGGCGGACCATGCGCCTGATGTGGCGCAGTGGTCACAGTCTCGGCGCATGTCAGAACCCGAGCGAGATGCCTTTCTGGCGCGCTTCACGTCAGAGGGGCAGGGCATCGGCTTTGCCGTGCTGGGAGGGATTTTCGGTGAAGGGATCGATCTGCCCGGCGAGCGCTTGATCGGAGCCTTTATCGCAACGCTTGGGCTTTCGCAGTTCAACCCTGTCAACGAGCAGATGAAGGCACGCATGGAGGCGCTGTTTGGCGATGGCTATCGCTACGCTTATCTCTATCCGGGCATCACTCGAGTCGTGCAGGCTGCCGGCCGTGTGATTCGCTCCCCCGAGGATCGCGGCGTCATCCATCTCATCGATGATCGCTTCAGACATCACGAGATTCAAACCCTGCTGCCCGGCTGGTGGACGCTTCCACGGGGCGGTTGAGTCGTCGACATGTTGCCCATTGGGCTTCATTGAAAAGTGGTGCTTCGGCGCCCACTTACAGGGCACAGGCTTTCCATCGTACTGACACGCGGCTCTGACACCAGAGGCGCAGGGCGGGTTAACGGGCCGTATCAGGCCGACTGCGCTACGCTCAACAGCATATCGATTCATGACATGACACATCGCAGGGCTCTGGCCGGCGGTGCGTCCGGCACTCCAGGACAATCACATGGCACGGTTAAATCATTACAGCAAGGCGGATCACGCCATCGACTGGCAGCTCGATAATGTAGTGCACGATCTTAGAAACGCTCGCGAGCAGTGGCGTGCCGATCACGGGCGCACCAACGAGTCCGGCGGGCGCAGTCTGCCCTCGCGCGAGATCATCAATGAGGTGGTTGAGGAAGTTATTGGTGCCGTGTTCCCCATGCGGCTGGGCCCCTCCAATCTGCGCCATCACAGCGAAGACTATTTTGTCGGCTACACGCTGGATGCCGCCCTCAATGCGCTGCTCGATCAGGTCCTGCTGGAGCTTGATCATACCGCCATGCGTCGTGGTGAAGCGCCGCAGGACCATTCCGAGCAGGCCATCAGCATCGTGCGTGATTTCGGCGCCAAACTGCCGACCATTCGTCACTGGCTGGACATCGACATCATGGCGGCCTATCGCGGTGACCCGGCCGCACGCAGCGTGGATGAGGTGCTTTTGTGCTATCCGGGCATCACCGCCATCATCTATCACCGCCTGGCACATCAGCTCTATTCGACCGGCGCGCCGCTTCTGGCCCGGATGGTGTCTGAAGCCGCCCACTCGGCCACGGGGATCGACATTCATCCCGGCGCCAGTATCGGTTCGGGCTTTTTCATCGATCACGGGACCGGTGTGGTCATCGGTGAAACTGCCATTATCGGCGATCGCGTCCGGATCTATCAGGCCGTCACGCTGGGGGCCAAACGCTTTCCGGCCGATGAAAGCGGTCAGCTGGAGAAGGGGCATGCGCGCCATCCGATCGTGGAAAACGATGTGGTCATCTATGCCGGGGCCACCATTCTGGGCCGCGTCACGATCGGGCACGACTCGATCATTGGCGGTAACGTGTGGCTGACGCGAAGCGTCGAACCCCACAGCAACGTCTCTCAGGCCAGTTTGCAGAAGTCCCCCTGCTAAATTTTTATACCGTTATATTGAGTAATTTAACGGCAACACGCATCGCAAACAGGAGTTACGATGAAACGCTTTGACGACAAGGTAGTCATGGTCACCGGCGCGGGTTCAGGCATCGGTGAAGCGGCAGCCCGGCGTTTTGCCAGCGAAGGCGCCACAGTGGTCCTGATTGGTCGCACGAAAGAGAAGCTGGATCGGGTGGCCGACAGCATCGACGGTGAGACACTGGTTTACGTGGCAGACGTTGCCAATGACGAGGCGATGAATCAGCTGGTGACCGACGTGGTCAGTCGGTTCGGGCAGATCGATGTTCTGGTCAACAACGCGGGTGTGGCGCCGGGAGGGAAGGTGCACGAGGCCAGCATTGATGACTGGAAGCAGGTGATGAGCATCAATGTCGATGGCGTGTTTTATGCCAGCCGCGCCGCACTCCCCGAGCTTTTAAAAACGAAGGGAGCGATCGTGAACGTCTCCTCCGTGTCAGGGCTGGGCGGTGACTGGAACATGAGCATGTACAACGCTTCCAAGGGGGCGGTGAGCAATCTGACGCGTGCCATGGCGCTGGATTATGGTCATGAGGGCGTGCGCATCAATGCGGTCTGTCCCAGCATCACACGAAGCGATTTGACCAGCGGGATTACCGGTAATGAGGACATCATGAAGGCCTTTGCCGATCGCCTGCCGCTCGGACGCGCGGCCGAGGCTGAAGAAGTCGGCGATGTCATCGTGTTTCTGGCCAGTCACGACGCGCGCTTTGTCAACGGTGTCAACCTGCCGGTTGATGGCGGCCTGATGGCTTCCAATGGTCAGCCACGCCTTGGCTGATCGCGTGATCATTCGTGAGCGTCTACACTTGCGCTCCTTGCACGCGGATATGAGAACAGGCTTGTGGCAAGGCGCTTTGGGGCATGGCCTTGCCTTTGGTACTGACGACCCTCATATCCGTATCCACACGGCGGCAGGACTGGCGTCGTTAAAACACCTTCATTAATGAAGTGAGGCCAAGATATGGACATCATCAGAATCATTTTTGCCATTTTGCTGCCCCCGGTTGGCGTTTTCCTTCAGGTAGGTCTCGGGCTGCAGTTCTGGGTCAACATCCTGTTGACTCTGCTGGGCTACATTCCCGGCATCATTCATGCCATCTGGATCATTGCACGCCGCTAGGATCCCATCACCTGTCGATGAGATCCTGATGATCAAAAGGGAGCGCCCAGCAGGGCGCTCCCTTTTTTCATAAAAGGGCTGCGTGGACGGTGGAAACGGGCAGGATAAAGTCAAGGTGTATGTTCTACATACAAGGTCCAATGACACATCGTATAGTGGTGTCATTGATATGATGTATGACAAATTGCATGCCAGCCATGCCATTCCCATCCGAACAGGCCTCTTATAGTCAGCAGGTGACCCGCCCGAATCGGGTCGCTCAATGCTCACTGGACATGGCTACCTTCCGCCCAGCGTACGGGGAACACGTTGATTGGCGAAAACCCCTTTACTCACCGCCAGGAGAGCATGCCATGTCGATCAGATTATCCTCCACCCCTGTTCGTTATCTTCAGGCCGCGGCCGTGGCTGGCGTCATGGCCATCACGACGCTGCCCGCGCAGGCCGATAACTGGCGTGGCTGGAACGCTCATCCGCCGGGTTACCCCAACAGTGAGGCGCTCGACAGCTTCGTCAAGGAAGTCACCGAGAATACGGAGGGACGCGTCAAGGCAAAGGTCTATCACAATGGGGTACTGGGTGATCAACCCGATGCCATTGAGCAGACCCGTAGTGGGGCGCTGAACTTTGCCAACTTCAATATGGGGCCGATGGGTCCGATCGTGCCGGCAACCGATGTGCTGTCGCTGCCGTTTCTGTTCAAGGATGTCGATGCCATGCACAAGGTCATGGATGGCGAGATCGGCAAGCGGTTTGCCGACGCACTGGAACAGAAGGGGCTGGTGGCCCTGTCCTGGTTCGATTCCGGGGCGCGCAGCGTCTACAACACCAAACGTCCCATCAATGAGCCCGAAGACATGCAGGGGCTCAAGGTTCGCGTCATGAACAATGACCTCTATGTGGACATGATCAATGCGCTGGGCGGAAACGCCACACCCATGTCCTATGGCGAGGTATATCAGTCGCTCAAGACCGGCGTCATTGACGGGGCGGAAAACAATTTTCCTTCCTACGAATCCAGCGGGCACGATGAAATCGCGAAGTACTACTCCGAAACCCAGCACCTGATCCTGCCCGAGTGCCTGTGTATTGCCAAAAGAAGCTGGGACAAGCTGTCCGAGCAGGATCAGGAGATTGTGCGCAAGGCCGCACTTGATGCCGCAACGCTTCAGCGCAAGCTCTGGGCAGAAGGTTCCAAAAAGAGTCGCGAGGACGTCATCGCAGCCGGTGCCAAAATCAACGAGGTAGACAAGCCGGCCTTTCAGGCAAAAATGGAGCCGATCTACGCCGCCTTCATCAAGGAACATCCCGATCTTGAGCCGCTGCTCAACGATATTCGCAACGCACAATAACGCCACTACCGCGAAGGGCGCGCTCCGCTGCTGATGGTGGAGCCTGCCCGGGAGTACAGGTCTCATGGATAGCTCTACCGATCAGATTCGGGACATTCCCGAGGAGCATGCTCAAGCAGGCATGGCAGGGCGCATGCTCGATGGCCTGGCCCATCTGTGCATCGTGGTCTCCGGAGCGCTGCTGGTCTTTCTGATTGCCTCGTTCGGCTGGCTGGTCTTTGGCCGTTACGTGCTTAACGACACGCCCACCTGGGTTGAGCAGTCCTCGCTGCTGATCGTGGTCTATATCACCTGTCTGGGGGCGGCCGCCGGCGTGCGCCAGAACACGCACTTGAGTATCGACATGGTACGTGAGGCCATGCCGGCCGTTCCAAGAGTGATCATGTGCCATATTGCCGATCTTTTTGTGCTCATTTTTGGTGCCTTCATGGCCTGGCAGGGAAGCATTCTGGTGCTTGATAACACCAGTCGGGCGATCCCCATGATCGGGCTGACGGAGAGCTGGCGGGCGGCGCCTCTGGCGATCTGCGGCGTGCTGATGGTGCTGTTTGCCGGCGCCAACATTCTTGAACGTCTTACCCATACCACCAGGGGGTAAACCGCATGGGCCTGATGATTCTGTTTGGCGTGTTTTTTATCGGCCTGGTGATTGGGGCGCCGGTCGCCTTCGCTGTTGGCCTGGCAGCCGTCGTGACCTTTCTATATGAAGGGCTGCCACTGTTTGTCGGCTTTCAGCGCATTCTGTCGGGTATTTCGGTGTTCTCACTGCTGGCCATTCCGTTTTTTATCTTTGCCGGCGAGCTGATGCTGCATGGGGGCATTTCCGACCGTCTGGTAAGGCTGGCCTCGGCGGCCGTGGGGCGCGTGCGCGGGGGCCTGGGGCTGGTCAACGTCAGCTCTTCGATGCTCTTTGGCGGTATTTCAGGCTCTGCGGTGGCCGACACTTCGGCACTGGGTTCGATCCTGATCCCGGTGATGAAGGAGAAGGGCTACGATGCCGACTACGCCGTCAACGTGACGGTGACCTCCTCGATTGCCGGGGTAGTCATCCCTCCCAGCCATAACATGATTCTTTACGCCGTGGCGGCCGGTGGCGGTATTTCGGTGACGCAGCTGTTCATGGCGGGTGTCGTACCGGGCGTTCTGATGTGTGTGGCCCTGGCGGTGGCGGCCTATGTGGTTGCGGTCAGAAGAGGCTATCCGGCCGAGTCCTTTCCGGGCTGGCGCGCGCTGTTCATCAGTCTGGTGGCCGCAATTCCGGGGCTTATGACCGCCATCATCATCGTTGGCGGCGTGCTGTCAGGTATTCTGACCGTGACAGAGTCAGGTGCTTTCGGGGCCATCTACGCCATCGTGATTACGGGACTGGTCTATCGTGAATTGAGGTGGGGAAACTTCAAAAAGGCGGTCTATCAGTCGGTACGGACGACTTCGCTGGTCATGATCCTGGTGGGCTGTGCCTCGGCGTTTTCCTATCTGCTGGCGCTTTACAGCGTGCCGGAGCTTCTGACCGACATGCTGCTGGATATCTCGGATAACCCCATTGTCATCCTTTTGATGCTCAACGTGCTGCTGCTGGCACTGGGCATGATCATGGACATGGCGGCGCTGATTCTGATCTGTACGCCGATCTTTTTGCCGATTGCGACCCAGTTCGGCATGGACCCCATCCAGTTTGGCGTGGTCATGATGATCAACCTGGGCATCGGCCTTTGCACACCACCGGTCGGAGGATGTCTGTTCGTCGGCAGCGTGATTGGCAAGATCAAGATGGAACAGGCCGTTCGAACCATCTGGCCGTTTTATCTGGCGCTTTTTGTTGTACTGATGCTGGTGACCTACATTCCTGTCATCTCCATGTGGCTGCCGGGTGTCATCGAATAGCCCTGCCTTGTACTAATGCGTTCAAAGGAGAATACCGTGCTGAATCGTCTTCTGGTGACCGGGGCTGCAGGCGGGCTAGGACAGGCCCTGCGGCCATATCTTTCACGCCTGGCGCGCCAGGTACGTCTGTCTGATATCGTCGAGATGGAACAGCAGGGCGATCACGAAGAGCTCGTGCGCTGCGAACTGTCTGATGGCGAGGCCGTCAGCGAGCTGGTGCGCGATTGTGATGGCATCATTCATCTGGGGGGCATTTCGGTGGAAAGTCCCTGGCAGAGCATCCTGCAGGCCAACATCATTGGGACCTACAATCTGTATGAGGCCGCCAGACATCACGGGTGCCCGCGGGTCGTCTTTGCCAGCTCCAACCACACCATTGGCTACTATCCACGTACAACACATCTCGATACCGAATCGCCACACCGCCCCGACTCGCTTTACGGGGTCTCCAAGTGTTTTGGCGAAGACCTTGCAAGCCTTTACTACCACAAGTTCAACGTTGAAACGTTGAATGTACGGATCGGCTCCTGCTTTCCAAAGCCGGCCGATACCCGAATGATGGCCACCTGGATGAGTGTGGAGGATTTCGTGGCACTGTTGGAGCGAGCGTTTGTGGCACCGAAGCTGGGCTGTACCGTGATCTATGGCGTTTCCAACAACAGCGAGCGCTGGTGGGACAACCGCAATGCTTCATTTCTCGGCTGGGTGCCGAAGGACAGCTCCGAACCCTGGCGGGCGGAAACCGAAGCGGCAGCCGGGAATCCTGACCCTGATGACCCGGCAGTCATCTACCAGGGGGGCAAGTTTGCCAGTATTGGTCATCCCGATGACTGAGACAGCCCCCGTCTGAAAGCATAACTCCGCTCTTTACCCTGATCAGCCTGCTCGCAAGAGCAGGCTTTTTCATTGGGCCCTGGGCGGGCTGTCAGGGTGTCGACGATATTGGCATGGGGTCATAACCCCCCCCCGTTTGGCCAAAGTTCAATGAACCAAGGTCGTGTGGCATCAAAAGTATGATGTATGACATTTTAACTGCCACCTCCACTGATTCAGCCTTTTTGAAAGTGACGCTGCTCTCAGGTGTCCAGACCGTATACGCGCCCACGATGTCACGAAGGACTCCTGGCGATACGGGCTGACATGCGGCGAGATCTTCATACATCAAGGGATTGTCATGGCAGCTCGTAGCGAAACACCCACCATTGTGTCCATGCGGGTCATCCCCGTGGCCGGACGTGACAGCATGCTGCTCAATGTGGGCGGCGCGCACTCTGCGTTTTTTACGCGCAATATTTTGATTCTTGAAGACAGCGCCGGCCGGGTTGGCGTCGGAGAAGCCCCCGGCGGTGAGACGATTCAGCGCTCGCTTGAGCAGGCCCGACAGGTGGTGGAAGGCCAGTCGCTGGGCCGGCTGCGCTCGATGGTGTCAACGCTTTCGGCCAGCGGTCAGCGCGCCGATTTCAGCGACTTTGGCCGGGGGGCCTGGACCTTCGAGCTGCGCGTCAATGCAGTCGCTGCCCTTGAAGCGGCGCTGCTGGATCTGATGGGCCAGCATCTGGGCGTGCCGGTGGCCGAGCTGCTGGGGGATGGCAAGCGTCGCGATAGCGTTGAAGTGCTGGGCTATCTCTTTTTTGTCGGCGACGGTGAGCAGACACCGTTGGATTATCGACAGTCCACACCGGACCAGTCGCATGAGTGGTATCGACAGCGTGACAGGGCCGCCATGACGCCTGCGCGCATTGTTGAAATGGCTCAGGCCGCACAGGACCGCTATGGCTTTCGCGATTTCAAGCTCAAGGGCGGCGTATTGCCCGGGGAGCAGGAAATCGAGGCCGTCACGGCGCTGTCGAAGGCCTTTCCCGAAGCGCGTACGACCATCGATCCCAACGGTGCCTGGTCCCTGCAGGAAGCGATCAGCCTGTGCAAGGATCTGCGGGGCGTGCTCGCCTATGCCGAGGACCCCTGCGGTGCCGAAGAGGGCTTCTCCGGTCGCGAGATTCTCGCTGAATTCCGTCACGCCACCGGACTGCCGGTGGCGACCAACATGGTCGCGACCAACTGGCGTGAAATGGCCCATGCCCTGATGCTTCGCAGCGTGGACATTCCGCTCGCCGACCCGCATTTCTGGACGCTCTCCGGCGCCGTACGTGTATCCCGGCTGTGTGCCGACCACGGCATGACCTGGGGATCGCATTCCAATAATCACTTCGATATTTCGCTGGCCATGTTCGCTCAGGTGGGGGCTGCTGCCGTGGGGTCGATGACTGCGCTGGACACGCACTGGATCTGGCAGGAAGGCGATGCCCGCCTGACCCGTGAGCCTCCCGAGATCATTGATGGTCATGTCGCGGTGACCGATGCGCCGGGCCTGGGTATCGAGCTCGACATGGAGGCCATCGACAAGGCGAATGCGCTTTACAAGTCCCTGCCGGCCGGGGCGCGTAACGATGCCATGGCGATGCAGTATCTGATCAATGGCTGGACGTTTGATCCGAAACGTCCAGCTCTGGTGCGTTGATAACGGTTTGGAAAAAAGGGAGCAGGATCATGAAAAGGTTACTGAGTACTTTTGCGATGACCGCAGCGATGGCGATGGGTGCTCCGGTGCTGGCCGCAGACTACCCCACCAAAAGCATTGATATGGTGGTGCCGTTTTCTGCCGGGGGCGGTAACGATACTTTCGTGCGCGCCCTGCAGCCGCTGCTGGAAAAGCAGCTTGGTCAGGATCTGGTCATTCGCAATATTGCCGGCGGTGGCGGGGCGGTCGGTACCTCCCGGGTGGCGGCTTCAAAACCCGATGGCTACACCCTGCTGGCCGCGAGCAATGCCATGCTGACGCTTGAGGCCATGGGGAATGTGGCGTTTACCCATAACGACTTCGACTTCATTGCCAAGGTGATCGAAGAGCCTTATGTGATCGCGGTCGGCGATAACGACAAGTACAAGGACCTCAAAAGTCTCATCGAAGCCTCAAAGCAGGGCAAACGGCTCAAGGTCGGTGTCTCGGGCGTCGGTTCCTCGGCGCATATCGCGGCGGTGGCGATGCAAAATATTACCGGGGCAGACTTCAACATCATTCCCTATCCCGGCGGCTCGGAGACCATCTCTGCTGCGATGGGCAATCACGTGGATGCCGTGGTGCTCGGCGGGGCCGAGCTGCGCTCGGCGCTGGAGTCCGGGCGTCTGACAGCACTGGCCATGAGCTATGCCGAACGTAGTGACGCACTGCCTGATGTCCCGACCTTTCAGGAAGAGGGGTATGACCTGACCCTGACGGTCTGGCGGGGCATTGCAGCCCCGAAGGGCATTCCGCAAGAGGCAGAGCAGCGCTGGGTCGAGGCCATCAAGCAGATCGTGGCCGATGGCTCCTATGAGCAAACGGCTGAAAACCTCGGCACGCAGCTGGCGCCGCTTTATGGTGATGAACTCGACAGTTTCATCGACCGTTCGGCAGAGGTCATGCGTGAAGCAGCCGGCGACCTGGCGAAAAAGTGACGCCCGGGCTGTTCACGTCGCCGCACGGCGGCGACGTGCCATCCTGATCCGGCCATGGATGGATGGCCGGGTCTTCAGCGAGGATGTTTTCAATCATGCAACGTGACATTGGCAAGCCGCTGTTCGATCTGTTGCTGGTCATCGCCTCGGTGGCGGCGTTTGCCGTCTCCACGACGCTGCCCAACATCGAGATCGTCGGTGACCTGTCGCCTGCGTTTTTCCCAAAGCTGATTTCGGTACTGGTGTTTGTATTTGCCGTGCCGTGTCTGATCAAGGATTTTCGCGAATGGCAGGCCGCCGGCGCAGGCATCGAATCGGCGAGATCATCCCGCGGCATCGTGCAGTGGTTTTTGATCGTGGCGCTCTCGCTGATCTATATCCTCATGTTTGAGCGGCTGGGCTACATCGTCAGTACGGCCATTTTTACCTTCTGCTGTGTGGTCGGGCTGCTGCTGGCCGGCGGCACATGGCGTGAGCTGACAGCGGCTCGCCGAGCGAAGGGTCTGGCCGGGGCCGGCGTTTTTGCCGTTGTTCTGGCCGTGGTCATCTTTTACGTGTTTACCGAATTGTTCGAGATTCCGCTGCCGTCTTGAGGCGATCACTCGACACGCCATTCAGGAGAGTTTCATGATTTCCGGCTATCTCGATGGACTGGGCATGGTGCTGCAGTTTGGCACGCTGCTGGCGATTGCCGGCGGGACGCTTCTGGGCATCATCATGGGCGCACTGCCCGGACTCACCTCGGCCATGGCGGTGGCGCTGCTGCTGCCGGTGACCTTTGGCATGCCACCGGTCATGGGCATCGGCATGATGCTGGGGGCACTATGCGGTGCCGGTGCCAGTGGTTCGATTCCGGCCATTTTGCTCAATATCCCGGGCACACCTTCCTCGGTGGCGACCACCTTTGATGGCTTTCCCATGGCGCAGAAGGGCGAGGCCGGGCGCGCACTCGGGCTTGCCATCGTGGCTTCCTTTCTGGGCGGCATCGCCAGCATGGTGATCCTGAGCCTGCTGGCACCGCCCATTGCCGATTTTGCGTTGCGCTTTGGCGCCGCCGAATACTTCTCTTTGAGCGTGTTCGGTCTGGTCATCATTGCCTCGGTCGCCGGAAAGTCGCTGCTCAAGGGATTGATCGCCGGGCTGCTCGGATTTTTCGTCTCGATCATCGGCACTGATCCCATTACCGGAGTGGATCGTTTTACCTTCGGTGAGTTGTCGCTTCTGACCGGCGTCAACCTGCTGCCCGCCCTGATCGGGCTGTTTGCCGTCTCCCAGGTGCTCAAGGATGCCTTTGAATATGACCCGCATCAGCGTTTGAAGGAGAGCACCCATCGCATCGATGTCGCGCGGCCGCGATTTGTGGAAACCCTGCGTCACTGGCGGGCGCTGCTGGCCGGTATTCTCTCGGGCTCGGTCGTTGGTCCCGTGCCCGGTGCCGGCGGCAGCATCGCGTCACTGGTGGCCTACGATCAGACGCGCCGCTTTTCAAAACACCCCGAGAAATTCGGCACCGGTCATGCGCCGGGCATCGTCTCGGTGGAAAGCGCCAACAATGCCCTGCTGGGCGGCGCCCTGATTCCAACGCTGGCGCTGGGCATTCCGGGTGAGGCTGCCACGGCCGTGCTGCTCGGAGGGCTGATGATTCAGGGCGTGACCCCCGGCCCGATGCTTTTCGATGACCAGAGCGGCATCGTTTATGGCATCTTTCTGGCCTATCTCGTCGCCAATATCTTCATGCTGCTGATCATGTGTCTGGGCATCAGGATGTTCATTCGCGTGCTGATGGTGCCGCGCAAACAGCTGCTGGCCTCCATTCTGGTGCTCTGCTTTATCGGGGTTTACGGCGTCGATGGCGATGTGTTCAACCTCTATCTGATGCTCGGGTTCGGCATCTTCGGCTATTTCCTCAACCGTTATGGATTTGGCACAGCACCGGTCATTCTGGGGCTGATTCTGGGGCCGATCGCGGAGTCCAATCTGCGTCGCGGGCTACAGGCCTTCGAGGGCGACTGGACGCCGTTTTTCACCCGGCCCATCAGTCTGACCTTTTTGATTATCGCAACAGGGCTACTGGCGCTGACGCTGTGGCAAAACTACCGCGCCAGCCATGCTACGGCGACATCATCAAAAGAGGGACAGGATGACCAGCGTCACCATTGAGCTTTTGCAGGACGTGATCGAGCAGGCGCTACTTGGCGCCGGCCTTGCCCCGGAAGACGCCCTGGCGTGTGCGCGTATCCACGCCGAGAGCACCCGTGACGGGGTGAATTCCCACGGCCTGGATCGCATTCCGCGGTTGGTGGATTATCTCGCGCGCGGCTGGGTCGACCCGAACGGGGCGTTTGAGCAGGTACAAAAGCTGGGAGCGCTGGAAGTGTATGACGGCCATCAGGGGCTGGGCGTGCGTCATGCCATGCGGGCCACCGAGCGGGCCATTGCCCTGGCGCGAGAACATGGCATGGGGCTGGTGGCCGTGCGCAATACCACCCACTGGATGCGCGGCGGCACCTATGGCTGGCATGCCGTGGAGCAGGGCATGGCGGCCATCATGTGGACCAATACGGAATCCTGCATGCCGGCCTGGGGCGCCAGCAGCGAAAGCATCGGCAACAATCCGCTGGTCATGGCCGTTCCAGGAGAGACATCACCGCTGGTGCTGGATATGGCCATGTCACAGTTCTCCTACGGCCGTCTGGGTGTCTTGAAGGCGCAGGGCGCTTCATTGCCGGTGGCAGGCGGATTCGACGAGCAGGGGGCGCTGACGTGCGATCCCGGTGTCATTCAGGCCACTCGCCGTATTCTGCCGACCGGTTACTGGAAGGGCTCGGGACTGGCCATCCTGCTCGATGCCATGGCAGCGCTGTTGTCTCAGGGGCGATCGACTCACGAGATCGACAGGGTCGAGCGCGGTAGCGGCACCGGCAGTTCACAGATATTCATGGTGTTTGATCCCGAGCAGCTTGGTGGCATTGACGCCTGTCGAAGGATGGTCGATGACATGACAACCCATCTATCGCAGGCCACGCCGGATGAGTCCGGCAGGGCAGTGCGCTGGCCCGGCGCTTCGACGTTTCATCGTCGTCACTATGTCACCGAGATCGAGGTCAACCCGGACATCTGGCAGGAGGTGCAGCGTCTGGCCGGCCGGGTGTCGCTACGCTAGCAACGTATCAGCGCCGCCCGGCAGGACGGCGATTTGTCCCGGGTTATTGACGGTTGTTTTTGGCCACTTCACGTGACGCGGGGATCATGACGTCGGCCATGTCATTGACGTAGCTATCAAGCTCATCGCCAAACAGCGGTTTGACCTCAACCCCGGTGCTCTCGGCAAAGCGTTTGAACTCCGGTGCCTCGATGGCCTTTTTGACCGCCTCGACCCACGCCTTTTCCACCTCATCACTGACGCCGGCAGGCGTTGCGATCCCGCGCCACTGGCTAACGGCCAGATCATAACCCTGCTCTTTCATGGTCTTGACCTCCGGCAGCAGGTCACTGCGCTCGCTGCCGGTGGAAAGCACGGCCTGCAGGCGGTCGCCACGAATCTGGGAGAGCACCTCCGAGGGGTTCACCACCACCGCATCGACATGGCTGCCCATCAGTGCCGAGATGGCCGGTGAACCGCCATCAAAGGGGATGACCTGAACCGGAATGCCAAGCTGACTGCCCAGTGTCGAGGCGACCACGTAGGTGGAAGACCCGACGCCTGATGTGCCGACCTGCAGCGGTTTGCCGCTTTTTTTCAGATCAGCCACCAGCGTGTCGGCATCCTGCCACCGATCGTTTTTATTGCTGACCAGCAGATAGGGCTCTTCGGTAATGCGGGCCAGATAGTCAAAATCCTGATACTTGAAACCGACATTGCCGAGACCTTCCAGCGTAAAGTTCTGATTGTTGGCCAGTGTCAGGGTATAGCCGTCGGGTTTGGCGGTGACTGTACGGGTCAGTGCCAGTGCGCCGCCACCGGCGCCCATGTTACGCACGACGATGGTGCGATCGAGGGCGGATTCGAGGCCGGGCTGAAGCGCTCGCATCAGGGTATCCGCCGCGCCGCCGGGGGAGGCCGGTATGATCATGTCCATGTTTTTGGTCGGGTAGTCGGCTGCAAGCACTGCTGCCGGCAGGGCAGTGGTCATGACCAGTACGGATAGTGCCTTTTTCATGTGCGACAGTTCCCCTTGGGTAAAGACATGACGACCGCAGGACGGTGTCATCCTTGTCCGCGGTGGTCGTGAAACAGCTCGAACCATCTTACGCAGATTTTGTTAGCGCTATCATTGCGACCATCGTTGCACAAAAAGCTTCGCGATAGAAAAGCGCGATACAGGCCACGTCATTGCAGAAGAGGCGTTATTATCGGGATCAGGGGCTTGCCTGTACCATGGCCTTCGCTGTCATTTTGAGGTTTTGCTGGAGAACTGCATGGGACGTTCCTCTGATTCCCGCTCTGAACGGCCCGGTCATCACGGACGGGACAATCCACGGGCGACCGGGGCCGTGCGTTTGAGCGATGTCGCGGCGGCAGCCGGCGTGGCGGCCATGACCGTTTCGCGTGCGCTCAATCAGCCGGAGCTGGTCAGCGAGCGCACCCGAGAGCGGGTCCAGCGCGCCGTGATCGAGACCGGCTATGTGCCCAATCGTGTGGCCGGGGCGCTGGCTTCGAGTCGCAGCAAAATGGTAGCGGTACTGGTGCCAACCGTGGCGCATTCGCTGTTTGCCGATGTGGTGCAGTCAATTACCGACACGCTGGCGCTTGAGGGCTATCAGGTCCTGCTGGGACTGACCGGCTATCAGATGCAGGAGGAGGCTGCAGTGGTCGACACCGTACTGAGTCGACGGCCGGATGCGGTGGTCGTGGCCGGTACCCGTCACTCGGAGACAACGCGAGCCCGCCTCAATGCGGCGCGCATTCCGGTGGTCGAAATCTGGGACATGAGTGATGACCCGCTCGATATGCTGATCGGCTTTTCCCATCACGCGGTCGGGGCGGCAGTGGCCGACTATCTGCTGGGCTGCGGCTATCGACGCTTCGGGCAGGCCATGGCCGATGATCCACGCTCTCATCAGCGTGCCGATGGCTTCAACGAGCGCATTCAAAAAGCGCAGGAGGGGCGTCCTGATGCCGGGATACAGGTCACGACCTGCTGGGCAGACCTCCCGGCAAGCCTTGCAGGCGGCCGCGCCGCAGCAGCGTCACTGCTTGAAGAGATGCCCGATTGCGAAGCGATTGTCTGCGGTTCGGACACCCTGGCCATGGGGGTCATGGCCGAGGCACAAAGCCGTGGCATGGCCATCCCGGAAACCCTGGCCGTGATGGGCTTTGGCGACATGAGCTTTGCCGCCGCCACCTGGCCGGCACTGAGCACGGTACGAATTGACGGGGCCGAAATCGGGCGACTGACCGCCGAGCATCTGCTCGGGCGTTTCAACGCTCCCAGCCCTGCGCCGGTGCGCGACGTGCTTGATGTGGGCTTTGAAATCATGGCGCGCCAGACCACGCTCGCCACAGGACGCCAGACAAATTGAGATAACCCAAGGGTGTCTTTTGCCGTAACGGCACCTTTCGACCCTGGACTTTGGTGCTGGTTGACACGTGACCTGATATAACGCGCAATGATAGCGCTAACATCGATGGACCATCGTTCTGGACTGGTCCACGTGCCTTCGGAGTCCCCATGCCCTTTGATGCCATCTCCTCGATTACCTTCTCCCATGTTCTGCTGCCGCTGGCCACGCCCATCAGTGATGCCAAGGTGCTGACCGGTCGGCAAAAGCCGATGACCGAAGTCTCTTTTTTGTTTGCCGAGATCACCACACGCGATGGACACACCGGCATCGGTTTCAGCTACTCCAAGCGCGCCGGGGGGTATGCCCAGTATGCCCACGCCTGCGAAATTGCACCGGCCATCATCGGTGAAGACCCCAACGACATTGACAGGCTGTGGCAAAAGCTGGTCTGGGCCGGCGCATCGGTCGGGCGGGGCGGGGTGTCGACCCAGGCGATAGCAGCCGTCGATATCGGCCTGTGGGATCTCAAGGCCAAACGTGCCGGTCTGCCGCTGGCCAAGCTGATCGGGGCCCATCGTGATTCGGTGCAGTGCTACAACACCTCCGGCGGCTTTTTGCATACGCCGATCGAGGAGGTGCTCAAAAACGCCACGCACTCGCTGGAAAGCGGGATCGCCGGTATCAAGATCAAGGTCGGTCAGCCCGACATGCGTATCGATCTTGAGCGCGTAGCCGCCGTCCGTGCCCATATCGGTGACAATGTGCCGCTCATGGTGGACGCCAACCAGCAGTGGGACCGCGCCAGCGCCCTGCGCTTTGGCCGTGCGATGGAAAAATACGAACTGGTCTGGATCGAGGAGCCCCTGGATGCCCACGACGCCGAAGGTCACGCCGCGCTTGCCGCCGCGCTTGATACACCGATCGCGACCGGTGAAATGCTCTCAAGCGTCGCCGAGCACATGACACTCATCGAGCACAGCAGTGCCGATATCATTCAGCCCGATGCGCCGCGCATTGGCGGGATTACCCAGTTTCTGAAGCTGGCCACGATGGCGTCTCGGGCCGGCCTGCAGCTGGCGCCGCACTTTGCCATGGAAATTCATCTGCATCTGGCCGCGGCCTATCCTACCGAGCCGTGGGTCGAGCATTTCGACTGGCTGGCACCGCTATTCAACGAGACGCTTGAAACCCGCGATGGCCGCATGATCGTACCGGACCGCCCGGGGCTGGGTATCACCCTGACCGAGCAGGCGCGACAGTGGACGGTCAATCATCAGACCTTTAGCGCCTGACAAGTTGATCGAAGGGCTGTCTATGCCCTTCGTATAATGGCTTTAAAAGTATGATGTATGACAAAGTGACTGCCAACGCTCCACCCCGCGGCGGGGCAGGCCAATCCAGAGGACCCATCATGACGTTTTCACGAGCTGACGTTGCACGTGCTGCAGGCGATGGCCTGCTTTCCTTCCCGGTGACGGACTTTGACAGCGCCGGTCAATTCGATGCCGAGAGCTATCGCAAGCGGATTGCCTGGTTGCTCGAGTATGAAATCTCCACGCTGTTTGTGGCCGGCGGTACGGGCGAATTCTTCAATCTGGGCCTTGAGGAGTTCGCAAAAGTCGTGAAGGTCGCCGTGGAAGAGACCGCGGGTCGTGTGCCCGTCATCGCCAGTGCCGGCCAGAGCATCACCATGGCCAAGGCTCACGCCGCCGCTGCTGAAGCCGCCGGTGCCGATGGCATCCTTCTGATGCCGCCCTATCTGACCGAGTGCTCCCAGGAAGGTATCGTCGAGTACGCCGCCGAAATCTGTGAATCCACCAGCATCAACGTCATCTATTACAACCGGGCCAACGGTGCGCTGGAAGCGCCGGCCGTGAAGGCACTGGCCGATCGCTGCCCCAACCTGATCGGTCTCAAGGATGGGCGCGGCGATATCCAGTCGCTCAACACCATCATCAAGACGGTCGGTGATCGCCTGATCTACATCGGTGGGGTACCGACCGCCGAGATCTTTGCCGAGGCCTATCTCTCCATCGGCGTGAATACCTACTCCTCGGCGGTGTTCAATTTTGTGCCCGAGATGGCGGTGCATTTCTACAAGTCGCTGCGTGCCGGTGACCACGAGACCGTGGCGCGTCTGACGAATGACTTTTTCATTCCCTTCATTGCCATGCGCGACAAGTGTCGTGGTTATGCGGTCAGTCTGGTGAAGGCCGGGGCTGCTCAGGTGGGCTATCCGGCGGGCAACGTGCGTGCTCCGCTGACCATGCCCAGTGCCGAGGAAGTCGAACAGCTCAAGATGCTGATCGAGCGTGTACGTTAACCATTCAGGAATGTCCTTGCGCGCAGGTCAGCGCCTGTGTCGACGGACGGGGAGATCGACAACATGAAAATCTTACTGAGTGCATTCGGGGCCGCCACGATACTGGCCAGCAGCATGGCCATGGCCGCCGATTACCCTTCCAAAAACATCGAGTTCATCGTGCCGTGGTCGGCCGGTGGCGGTGCCGATAACGTGGTGCGTGCGCTTCAGCCCTCTCTCGAGAAGGCCCTCGGCGCGACCATCGTGGTGCGCAACCTGTCAGGTGGCGGCGGGGCGGTCGGCTTCTCAAGAGCGGTGGCCTCCAAACCCGATGGTTACACCGTGACCATTCCGACCAATGCGACCTTCACACTGGAAGGTCTGGGCAATGTGGCCTTTACGAAAGACGATTTTGATTACATCGCACGCGTGCTGGTCGAGCCCTATGTGATGGCCGTGCGCAAAAACGATGCCTGGCAGGATCTGGACAGTCTGAGCAGTGACCTCAAGGCCAGCGGCAAGCCGCTGCGCATCGGTGCCTCCGGTGTGGGCTCCTCCACGCATATCGTCTCGCTGATGCTGGGTGAGGCGCTGGGGCTCAATATCGAGGTCATTCCGTTTGACAGCGGTTCTGCCGCCGTGTCCGCCGCAATGGGTGGCCATATCGATGGCGTGGTACTCAATCCTTCGGAAGTCATCTCGGCCGTCAATGGCGATCGCCTGACCGCGATCGTGACCACCGGCGAAGAGCGCAGCGGCGCACTGCCGGACACGCCCACCATGGAAGAGTCCGGGTACGACTTTGAGCTTTCCCAGTGGCGTGGCATTGCCGCTCCGAAAGGGCTTGATCCGGCCATCGAAGCGAAGTGGGTCGAGGCCGTCAAGCAGGCCGTTGAGGATCCGCAGTTCCAGAAGGCCGCCCGCAGCATGGGCTCGGACATCAGCCCGCTGTATGGCGAGGAGCTGGATCAGTTCGTTGAAAAAACCTCCAAACCCCTGATCGAAGAAGCCAAAGCGATCCGCCAGTAAAGCGGCAGGAGGCATTGAAGATGGTCAAAACACGCAGTGATGCACTGTTTCATCTGGTGCTGCTGGCGCTGGCGGGCTGGTTTCTTCAGCAGGCCTGGCACCTGCCGGCCAATGCTGCGGGGGGGAGTCTCTCCCCCGCATTTTTCCCTCGGGCCATCTCGTCCGCCATTGCGATTCTGCTTTTGATTTCGCTGATTCGCGGTCTGATTGCCGGCACGCTGCTGGCCCGCGAGACACGTGATGACGCGGCCAGGGTCTCTGCCTGGGTCCCCGTGGTGGCCTGGGGGGGCGTGGCGCTGTTACTGGTGCTCTACGCACTGCTGCTCGAGCCGCTGGGATATGTCATTTCCACGGCACTGTTTCTCTTTTTGTGTGTGGCGATGGTCAGCGTGCTGTCCCGTCAGCCCGGCGACAGTATCGCCGCAGGCCGCGTGCTGATGCTGGCCCTGTTCTCGGCGGTGGTTTCGGTCGCCATCTTTTTGATCTTCTCGGTGGGGTTTGAAATCGTGCTGCCCACCATCGGCATGATGGGGGTATGACATGGGAGATTATCTGGAGGCACTCGGACTGGTCTTTCAATGGCACGTGCTGCTGGTCATCGGCGGCGGGACGCTGCTGGGTCTGATCATGGGCGCGCTGCCCGGGCTGACGGCGGCGATGGCCATTGCGCTGCTGCTGCCGCTGACATTCGGCATGCCGCCGGTCATGGGCATGGGCATGCTGCTGGGCACCCTGTGCGGGGCCATTGCCGGTGGCTCGGTCTCGGCCACGCTTTTGAACATTCCCGGTACGCCATCCTCGGTGGCCACGACGCTGGATGCCTTTCCCATGGCACGCCGTGGCGAGGCGGGTCGAGCGCTGGGCATCTGTATCGTGTCCTCGTTCATCGGCGGTATTTTCAGCGCCGTGGTACTGAGCCTGCTGGCACCGCCCATTGCCGACTTTGCACTGCGCTTTGGGCCTGCCGAATACTTTGCGTTGAGCGTCTTTGGCCTGGTGATCATCGCCTCTGTTTCCAGCAAGTCGCTGATCAAGGGGCTGGTGGCCGGTTTGATCGGGTTGCTGATTGCCACAATCGGAACGGATCCGGTGGCCGGTGTTCAGCGCTATACCTTCAACAATCTGTCGCTTTTGACCGGCGTTAACCTGCTGCCGGCGCTGATCGGGCTGTTTGCCGTCTCTCAGGTACTCAAGGATGTGGTCGATTATTTCGGTCCTGAACGCACCGAGCACAGCAAAAACGAGATGGATCATGCTTCCCCGCGCTGGCTGGAAACCCTGCGCTACTGGAAGGTGCTGGCCTCAAGCTCGGTGATTGGCACGATCGTGGGCGCCATTCCAGGTGCTGGTGGCAGTATCGGCTCGTTTCTGTCCTACGATCAGGCCAAGAAGATGTCCAAAACGCCGGAAAAGTTCGGCACCGGCCATCCTGAAGGGATCATTGCTTCTGAATCTTCCAACAATGCACTGGTCGGTGGGGCGCTGATCCCGATGCTGACGCTGGGCATTCCGGGCGAGGCTGCGACCGCGGTGCTGATGGGCGGTCTGATGATCCAGGGCATCAGCCCGGGGCCGACCCTGTTTACCGATAACGGCTCGATCATCTACGGCATCTTCATTGCCTTTTTTGTCGCCAACATCTTCATGCTGCTGATCCAGTGGTTCGGCATTCAGATATTCGTCAAGGTACTGCAGGTGCCACGCAAGCTCTTGATGGCATTGATTTTGATGTTCTGCGTGATCGGGGTGTATGCCGTCGATGCCGACATCTTCAATGTCTATCTGATGCTGGGCTTCGGGGTGCTGGGCTATTTCCTCAACCGTTATGACTTCGGGACGGCGCCGGTAATTCTGGGGCTGATTCTGGGGCCGATCGCCGAGTCCAATATTCGCCGGGCACTGCTGCTGTCCAGTGGCGACTGGAGTGTGCTGGTCACGCGTCCGATCAGCCTGGTGTTTCTGCTGGTCTCGGCGGCCTTTTTGTTCTTCACCCTGTGGCAGAACCGTCGCCAGACGGCGGCCCATTCATAGGAGACCTCTGGTATGTCACTGCCCACCATTACACGCATGACCATTGTGCCGGTCGCCGGTCATGACAGCTTCCTGCTCAATCTAAGCGGCGGTCACGCGCCCTGGTTCGTACGCTGTGTCCTGATACTTGAAGACAGTGACGGCAACAGGGGCGTCGGCGAAATTCCCTCCAGCGAAGGCATTCTCAAGGGGCTCGAGAAATGCCGTTCGCTGGTGGAAGGCACCCGGCTCAATGCCTGGAAGGGTACGCTCAACAATGCCAGAAAGCTGTTGGCACAGGGGGGACCCGAAGAACGCGGCCGCCAGACCTTTGATCTGCGCGTGGCGGTGCATGTGCTGACCGCCATCGAATCGGCACTGCTGGATCTTTACGGTCAGGCCGTCGAGATGCCGGTCGCTGATCTGCTGGGCCGCATGGGGCGCCAGCGCGATGAGGTTGAAGCACTGGGCTATCTGTTTTTGCTGGGCGATCCCCAAAAGACCGATCTTCCCTATCCGAAGGCGGAGAATCCGCGTGATGACTGGGAGCGGCTACGCTGTCAGGAGGCGCTGACGCCGGATGCCGTGGCAGAACTGGCCCGTGCCGCGCACGAGCGCTACGGTTTCCGCGACTTCAAGCTCAAGGGCGGTGTGCTCCCCGGTGAGCAGGAAGCCGATTGCATTCGCGCCATGCACGAAATTTTCCCCGAGGCGCGGCTGACGCTGGACCCCAACGGGGCCTGGTCGCTTGACGAGGCCGTTCGGGTGCTGGAGCCGATCCGCGACATTCTGAGCTACGCCGAGGACCCCTGTGGTCAGGAGGGCAGCTGGTCAGGCCGCGAAACCATGGCGGAGTTCAAGCGCCGTACCGGTCTTCGCACGGCCACCAACATGATTGCCACCGATTTCAAGCAGCTGCAGTACGCCGCGCAAATGAACTCGGTCGACATCCCGCTGGCGGACTGTCATTTCTGGACCATGCAGGGCGCGGTCATGGTTGGCGAGCTCTGTGACGAGTGGGGCATGACATGGGGCTCACACTCCAACAATCACTTTGATATTTCGCTGGCCATGATGACGCACGTGGCCGCGGCCTGCCCGGGGGAAATCACGGCCATCGATACCCACTGGATCTGGCAGGACGGCCAGCGTCTGACCGAGGCGCCGTTCGAGATTCGCGACGGCAAGCTTGCCGTGCCGAAAACCCCCGGACTCGGTGTGACGCTGGACCAGGGCAAGCTGGATGAGGCGCACGCACTTTATCGCTCGCTCGATGTTCGGGCGCGCAACGATGCCACCGCCATGCAGTATCTGATCGACGGCTGGAGCTTCGATCCCAAGCGCCCCGCGCTGGTGCGCTGAACCCGGCAATACGCAACGCAATCCTCAGGAGACAAAGATGCAACTGACAGGCGAACTTCTTATCGGACAGCACGCCATCAAGGGCACACGCGAACCGGTTCAGGCCATCAACCCGGCAACCGGTGAAACGCTGGAACCGGCGTACAGCGGTGGTAGCAGCAATGAAGTCGAACAGGCCTGTGCGCTGGCCTGGCAGGCCTTTGATCCATACCGCGAGACCTCGCTTGAAGACCGCGCCGTGTTTCTGGAGACCATAGCCGAGGAGATCGAATCCATCGGTGATGCGCTCATCGAGCGTGCGGTGGCCGAAACCGGCCTGCCGCAGGCACGTATTCAGGGCGAGCGCGGGCGTACCTGTGGTCAGCTGAGACTCTTTGCTCGCGTTGTACGTGACGGGGAGTGGCTGGACGTGCGCGTTGACCCGGCCATGCCGGATCGTCAGCCGATGCCGCGTGCCGATCTGCGCCAGCGTCACATCGGGCTGGGCCCGGTCGTGGTCTTCGGCGCCAGCAACTTCCCGCTGGCCTTCTCGGTCGCCGGTGGCGACACGGCCTCTGCACTGGCCGCCGGCTGCCCGGTCATCGTCAAGGCCCACGGTGCCCATCCGGGCACGTCCGAGCTGGTCGGACGCGCCATTCAAAAGGCGGTCTCGCGCTGTGGGCTGCCGGAAGGCGTTTTCTCCCTGCTGTACGGCTCCGGGCGTGACGTGGGAACAGCCCTGGTCGCCGACAAGCGTATCAAGGCGGCTGGTTTCACCGGTTCGCGCAATGGCGGCATGGCGCTCTGGAAGGTGGCCCAGTCACGGGACGAGCCCATTCCCTTCTACGCCGAGATGAGCAGCATCAACCCGGTGTTCCCGCTGCCGGAGGCGCTCAAGGCGCGCGGTCGCGACATGGGCAAGGCGTTTGTGGGGTCGCTGAACATGGGCGCGGGTCAGTTCTGCACCAACCCGGGGCTGGTCATCGCCATCAAGGGCGAGGCGCTTGAGACCTTCAAGCAGGCCGCGACCGAAGCACTGGCCGATGCCAACGCCCAGACCATGCTCACCCCCGGTATCAGCGAGGCCTATCAGGAAGGCGTTGAGCGTCTGTCCGGCCATAATGGAATTACAGAGCTGGGCCGCGGTCCGGTCGGCGAAGGCATGAATGCGTGTCAGGCCGGGCTGTACGCCACCTCGGCGCAGACGTTTCTGGCCGACACCGAGCTTCAGGATGAAGTCTTCGGGGCCACGTCACTGATCGTTGAATGCGTGGACAGCGATGAGTTGAAAGCCGTCGCCGAGCATCTGGAAGGGCAATTGACCGCGACCCTGCAGATGGATGACGCCGACCTTGAAAGCGCTCGTGCACTGGTGCCCATTCTTGAGCGCAAGGCCGGTCGTATTCTGGTCAACGGCTGGCCGACCGGTGTCGAGGTCTGTGACGCCATGGTGCATGGCGGCCCGTTCCCGGCCACTTCCGATGGTCGTACCACCTCGGTCGGCACGGCGGCGATCAAGCGCTTTTTGCGCCCGGTCTGCTATCAGAGCCTGCCGGATGCCCTGCTGCCGGAAGCGCTGCGTGAGGCCAATCCCCTGGGCCTTGATCGACTGGTGGATGGCAGGCGCGAAGGCTGATCATTTCGGCGGTCAAACGTTCGGGGTAAACCATGGGGCCTGTCGAAAGACAGGCCCCTTTACATGTTCTCAATAGGCCAAAGGCAAAAGGCAGGGCCCGGTAAAAGGGCTTATAGTCATTGTACGATGTATGACCTTGGAGATGTCGCTTACGCGAGTCCCTCCATCGGCTGCAGGATATTGTAAGTTGAAGCAATCCATTATCATGGGGCATGCACCGGGCCGGGGCATCGGCACATGTCCAAACGCATCTCGCTTGATTATTTCGTCAGACGTCATGCCGAAATAATCAATACGCGCCACGACAGGGTAATGAATGGTCAATATGAAGACGCTTAAACTTGAACGCATTACCCAGCAGGGCAGTCTATCGGCACAGATTGCCAGGCAGCTGGAAGCCTCGATCGCCAACGGACAGATCGCGGTGGGTGACAAGCTGCCCACGGAGAGCGCGCTGTGCGACATGTTCGGCGTCAGTCGCACCGCTGTGCGTGAGGCGATCGCTCATCTGCGCTCTCTGGGGCTGATTGAAACGAGACGAGGGATCGGCACGCGTGTGATCCAGACGTCTCAGGCGGCCCCGTCGCCGGCCCGACGCATCAGTGCGCACACGGTTGAAGATATCCTGCATGTGCTGGAGCTTCGTCTGACGCTTGAGCCCCGGGCGGCGGCACTGGCGGCCGAGCGCCATGATGATGACGATGTTCAGCGTCTTGAAAGCGCCCACGCCGCGTTCATGGAGGCGGTAAAGCAGGGCAGGCAGGCGCGCCACGAGGATTATCAGTTTCATCATGCCCTGATCGAGGCCACCCACAATCCCTTCTTCATGGCCTTTTACGAACCGCTGAGTCAGGAGGCGATTCCACGCGCACGCCTGGTGGACCACGAACTGAACGTTGAGGCGGCGCGACGCTATCTTGAAATGGTCGCAGGAGAGCATCAGGCGATTCTGGACGCCGTCTTGTCACGCGATCCCGAACGAGCCGAGCAGGCGGTCAGACAGCACTTCTCGCGCGCCAGACAGACCTACAGCGACTACCGATAAAGGACCTGACCGGCCGTCAGGTCTGTGGTTCTCCCAGATGCTGCATCGAGGCGACCAGATCGTTGAAGCGCTCGCCCTGCAAAAGCACGTGCGCTCTCAGCTCGTGCTGAGCGGTGTCGGCGTCGCCGGCCATCAGGGCTGCCACAATGCGTTCATGTTCGCACCATGAACTTTCCAGTCGTTGTCTGGCATGCAGCTGCAGGCGTCGATAGGGTTTGAGCATGGCATGCAGACGTCTGGCTTCCTGGGCCAGAAAGGCGTTGCGGCTGCCCTCATAAATCAGACGGTGAAACTCGCCGTTTTCGTAGTAGTAACCGTTGACGTCGCCCTCCAGCATGCACTGGCGACACGCCGCCTGTGCTGCCTGCAGCGCCGAGAGCATCGCGGCGTTCATGCGCCGCGCGGCCAGTCGCCCGCACATGCCTTCAAGTTCTGCCATCACTTCAAAGCGTTCTACCAGTTCGGTCACACTCAGCCGCGCCACGAAGGTGCCACGCTTGGGGGCCACCTTCACCATGCCGGAGGCGGCCAGCTGGGTCAGTGCCTCGCGGATAGGCGTGCGCGAGCACTCATACTGACGCGCCAGCGCTTCAGGGTCGAGGCGATCTCCCGGCGCATAGTGGCCTTCCACAATGGCGTCCTCGAGCAGATCACGAAGTCGCTGCGCCTGAGGAACACGCCTTCCTGGACTTTCATTCAATAGACTTTCTCCCATATTGACACCCTCGGTCGCGGCGCGGATGGTGGTATACAGATTGTTGTATACAACAGGGCGGTGACATGTATATGAAAAGTAACTTTCCTGTTGATGACAAGCAATATTCATCTTCGGGTGTCGGGATGCCCGTTCAAGTGACCGATGAGGGCTGCCATGAACGTCAACATGAATTTTCTCCAGGAGCTGCTATCGAACATCGAGCGCCGCACCCGGGAGCGGTTTCGTAGCACTGGCGGTGACGATAATGACAAAAGGGCGAGTCTGTCGCAGCTGGCCTCAAGCTGCGAAACGCTTATGCAGCGTGGTGGCGAAGCCTCTCAGATCCTGATTGCCCAGCAGGCGTTGACGCGCTATCGCAGCCTGGAGGATGCCGACCGTCTGGCCTTTTTTGAAATGCTCGCCGAGCACTACGCCGCTGACAGCAACGATATTCACAAGGCATACCAGGACTGGAGCGAGCGCGAGGACAACGCCAATCTTCAAAAGCTTTTTGCCGCGTGCGAGCCGCGTCGCCAGCACCTGCTGCGCCGGCTCAATCTCTGCCCGGGGGGCACCTATGAGCTGGTGTCGATGCGCGCCGATCTGCTGCGTTACATGAAAACCAACCCCGAACTCGCCCCGCTCGATGATGACTTTGCCCATCTGTTTGCGTCCTGGTTCAACCGCGGCTTTTTGATGCTGGAAAGCATCGGCTGGAATACACCGGCAGCGGTGCTTGAAAAGATCATTCGCTATGAAGCCGTACACGCCATTCAGGACTGGTCGGACCTGCGTCGACGGCTCGATCCGGGCGATCGTCGCTGCTATGCCTTCTTCCACCCGGCCACCGGCGATGAGCCGCTGATCTTCGTTGAGGTGGCCCTTTGCAAGGGGATTCCCGACAACATTCAGACCATTTTGAGCGGCGGTGAGGAAGTGGCCCCGGGCGAGGCCGATACGGCCGCGTTTTACAGCATCAGTAACTGCCAGAGCGGTCTCAAGGGCATCTCGTTTGGCAACTTCCTGATCAAGCAGGTGGTGCAGGAGCTCAAGCGTGATCTGCCGGGGCTGGTCAACTTTGTCACCCTTTCGCCGGTGCCAGGCTTTGCCGGCTGGGTGGACCGCCAGCGCAAGGAGGGCGAGCTTCCTGAAGATGATGAGGTCTGCACGGCACTTGATCGCGGCAGCTGGCTCAACGACAAGGCCGAGCGTCAGCGTCTGGCGCCGGAGCTGCGGGGGCTGGCCGCGCATTATCTGCTGGAAGCACGCAACGCACGAGGGCAGCCGCTGGACCCGGTCGCGCGCTTTCATCTGGGCAACGGCGCCAGCCTGCATCGCATCAACTGGCCGGGCGACACATCCGAGAAAGGGTGCCAGCAGGCGCACGGTCTGATGGTCAATTATCTCTACGAGCTGGATCGCATCGAACAGAACCATGAGGCCTTCAGCCGAGAGGGCACCGTGGTCTGCGCCAGCGATATTCGTCGTCAGGCCAGGATCGGGCGCAAGCGGCTCGTCTCACGCGATAACGCCTGAGTCCGAGCCCGTACCGATACGACGACCACGACAAGACGACCATAACAGTTGGCCCCTGCAGGGCAGGGGCAAGGGATCTACAGGCAGGAGTTGTCATGAACCATAACCTTTATCTGCAGTTTTACCCCCATTTCGAGCGCCAGCCCGACAAGGTGCTGATTGATACCCCACAGGGAGGTCAATACCGCTACGCCGATGTACTGGCCTGTTCGCGTCGACTGGCGAGCGTCCTGCGCTCGCTGGGTGTGACGCCGGGCGATCGTGTGGTGGTTCAGGTCGACAAGAGCCCGCAGGCGTTGATGCTGTATCTGGCGGCACTGCAGGTCGGCGCGGCGTGGCTGCCGCTCAATACGGCCTACACCGAGGCCGAGATCGAATATTTCCTGACCGATGCCGAGCCGCGGGTCTATATCTGTCGACCGAATGATCTGGCTCAGGCACAACAGCTTGCCGGCCGCTGCGGTGTGGCCCACGTCGAGAGTCTGGGCGTTGAAAGCGAGGGCAGCCTGATGGAGAGGGCCGATGCAGCCCTTGAAGACACGCAGATTGCTGAGGTGGGCCGGGATGATCTGGCCTCGATTCTGTATACCTCCGGGACCACCGGCCGCTCCAAGGGCGCCATGCTGACCCACGGCAATCTGGCGGCCAACAGTCAGGCGCTGGTCGAGACCTGGCAGTTCTCTGATGCCGATCACCTGCTCCATGCACTGCCGATCTTTCATACCCACGGCCTGTTTGTGGCCTGCAACGTCACGCTGACCGTAGGGGCGTCGATGACGCTGTTGCCGAAACTGGACATCGAGCAACTGCTGGATCTGATGCCGCGTGCGACGGTACTGATGGGCGTGCCCACCTTCTATACGCGACTGTTGGCAAGCCCTCGGCTGGACCGTGAACGTACCGCCAACATGCGGCTTTTCATTTCGGGCTCGGCGCCACTGCTGGCCGACACGCATCGCGAGTTTCATGAGCGTACCGGTCACGCCATTTTAGAACGCTACGGCATGACCGAAACCAACATGAACACCTCCAACCCCTATGACGGCGAGCGCCGGCCCGGAACGGTCGGCATGGCGCTGCCCGGCAGTGAGGTGCGCATCACCGACCGTGATACCGGCAAGCCGCTGCCCGATGGGGAAACCGGGCTGGTCGAGGTGCGCGGTCCGAACGTGTTCAAGGGCTACTGGCGCATGCCGGAAAAGACCCGCGAAGAGTTTCGTGATGACGGTTTTTTCATCACCGGTGATCTGGGGCTGATCGATGACAAGGGCTATCTCAATATCGTCGGGCGCGACAAGGATCTGGTGATCTCCGGCGGCTACAACGTCTACCCCAAAGAGATCGAGCAGTGGATCGACGAGCTGCCCGAGGTCTCCGAGTCCGCCGTCATTGGCGTGACGCATCCGGATCTGGGGGAAGGCGTCACGGCTGCGGTAGTCCTGCGGGAAGGGGCTCAGCTTGATGAGGATCAGGTACTGGCGGCCCTCAAGGACAAGCTGGCCCGCTACAAGCAGCCCGGTCGGGTGTTCTTCATCGATGCGCTGCCGCGCAACGTGATGGGCAAGGTGCAAAAGAACGTGCTGCGCGAGCGCTATGCCGATACCTATCAGGCTTTGGTGAGCGCTCAGCACTAGCCCTGCGGATCATCAAGGCAGAAAGGATCAAGGCAGGAGAAATGACAACAACAATATCCATGATGTCGTTTTCGGCCGCGTTTATTGCCTCCTCTGGGCGAGGCGCGGCCTGATTCAGCGAACACAGACAAAAGCACAAGTACAAGGAGATGGATCATGGTGATTTATGGCGTGGCACTGCTGGCCGGCTGCATGCTGGTCGGTCTGATCATTGGAGATGTGCTGGGGCAGCTGCTGGGTATTAATGCCAACCTGGGCGGCGTGGGGATCGCCATGCTGCTGCTGATTTTCGTGACCGGTTATCTGAAGTCGCACGATCATCTGCCGGAAAGCACCGAAAGTGGCATCAACTTCTGGAACGCGATGTATATCCCGATCGTGGTGGCCATGGCGGCCAGTCAGAACGTGGCGGCTGCCTTCAGTGGCGGCATGGTGGCGATTCTGGCCGGGACCCTGGCGGTGGTGCTGGGGCTTGCGATGGTGCCGCTTTTGACCGGCAAGCGCGTTGAAGACGCCACCCCTCTGGATGCCCGACCGGTTGCTCCGGCACAGGGACGCACGCACTGATCATGTCTTGTCACCGCACCGCTGATGGCCGTTGTACGGCGTCGCGCTGTGGCTTTCGGAGAGCTTCATGAACGATTCCATCATGTCACTGCTGGACAAGTACCACCTGATCGCGGCCTTTGCCGTGATCGGCCTGACCATGTTCGTCTCGCACTGGATGAGCCGACGTCTCACCGCTAATCGGCTGCACGGCTCGGCGATTGCCATTTTGATCGGGCTGGCGCTGGCCTATTTTGGCGGGGTCTACACCGGCGGCAGCCACGGGCTGGCGGATGTGTCGATGTTTACCGGGCTGGGCCTGATGGGCGGTGGGATGCTGCGTGATCTCGCGATCATCGCCACCGCCTATGGGGTACGCTTTAGTGAAATCAAAAAGGCCGGCGTGCGCGGGCTGATTGCGCTCTTTGCCGGGGTGCTGGTGTCCTTTCTGGCTGGCGCCGTGGTGGCCGTGGGCTTTGGCTACACCAGCGCGGTGGACATCACCACCATTGCTGCCGGCGCGGTCACCTATATCGTCGGGCCGGTCACCGGGGCAACGCTGGGCGCCAGCTCCGAGGTCGTGGCGCTCTCGATTGCTGCAGGGCTTGTGAAGTCGATTCTGACCATGATTGCCACGCCCATGGTGGCGCGCATGATCGGGCTGGATAACCCGCGCTCGGCGATGATCTTTGGCGGGCTGATCGGTACCACCAGCGGCGTGGCAGCAGGGCTTGCCGCCACCGATGCACGGCTGGTGCCCTACGGGGCGATGACGGCCACCTTCTATACCGGTCTGGGCATTCTGCTGGCGCCGACGGTGCTGTTTCTGGGCGTGCGGCTGTTTTTCTAGACAACGTGTGCTTGAGACATTATCGCCGCTGACCCGAGAGGGCAGCGGCGATGGTGCTTCAAACACGTCGTTCTTCAAGAAAGTGCGTCACGCTTCAAGCGAACACGTCATTCCTCGAGAAAATAGTCGCTGTCCAGTCGCTTGATTTCAAAACGGTCCACGGTGGAGACACCGACGTTGTGGTCGATCATCAGCCGCGCCAGCTGCGGGCCGTCGATCAGGATGATACGGGTTTCGAGAGCGGTCACGTATTCCTGTGCCTCGCGGGTAAACTGCGAGGTCGTGATGAACACGCCCTTGCGGGCCCGCTTGCCGGAAAGCGCCCCGGAAAACTTCTGAATGTCCGGCCGGCCCACCGGATTGACCCAGCGCTTGGCCTGCAGATAGATGGTCTCAAGGCCCAGCGGATCCTCGTTGATAATGCCATCAATGCCGCCATCGCCGCTTTGCCCGGCCGATTCCCCGCAGCCATAGCCCATGGTCATCAGCACATCGATGACCAGCTGTTCAAAGCGCGCCGGGTGAATCTGCTGCATCCGCTCGATCAGGTCGAATTCGAGATCGGCGCGAATGGCGCGCCACGAGACTTCCATGCTTTCCAGCGGGGTCAGACAGTCCGGAACCTCCTCGAAACTCTCCGACATTTCCAGACTGCGAGGGCGGGGCGCGCTGCTGCCGGTGCGCCGGCGAAACTCGCGAAACGACTCAAAGCCCATCAGATAGGCCATGTCGATATGGCGCACTTCGCGCAGGGTGATATAGCCCTGTGGCGTAATGGCCACCAGCCCGCGTCCGCACGATTCCAGCAGTCCCGCCTTGCGCAGATAGCTGGCCGCCCAGGTCACGCGATTATTGAACAGATACTGCTGGCCGCTGGGGCTGAGCTGGTGGCGCTCCTGCGGACTCAATGCAAAGGCATCGGCCAGTGGCGCGTAGCTGTCGCGCAGACGCAGCGGCTCGCCGTGATCGGCAAGCTGTAAAAGCGGATACATCAGGGCGTGAAAATCGGGAATCGGCATGGGATGGGGCGTGCGGTTCCTTCCAGTCAGAAATGGCATCGGCCGGGTTGGTCTTCCGGCCGATGACGCTATTGTCCTATACCTCCACCTGGCTGCCCAGCTCTACCACACGATTGGACGGCAGGTGGAAAAACTGCATGTTGCTGTGCGCGCTTTTCAGCATGAAGGAGAAGAGCCGTTCGCGCCAGCGCGCCATGCCCACATGCGGCGAGCTGACCAGGGTTTCCCGGGTCAGAAACCAGGTGGTCTTCATCGGCTCGAACGGGAAGGGCGCATCGCCTGTGGCCTGTAGCTGGCTGAAGGCCTGCAGGGCGGCAGGGACGTCATTGGTTTCCATATAGCCAAAGTGGATCACGGCGCGGTGGAAACCATCCTCGAACGCTTCCATATGGACTCGCTCGGAGGCTTCAAGCCAGGGGCGATCACTGCTTTCGACCGTGACGACAATCACGCGCTCATGCAGCACCTGGTTGTGCATCAGGTTGTGCAACAGCGCCCTGGGCAGCACCTCACGACGTCCGGAAAGAAACACGGCCGTCCCGCTGACCCGGTGGGGCGGCTGACGGCGCAGACTGTGAATCAGCGCCTCCAGTGGCAGGTCCGTGCCGACGCGTTTTTCAAGCAGCGCGCGCCCGCGCCACCAGGTGCTCATCAGGGTAAAGAGCACGATGCCGGCCAGCACCGGGAAGGCGCCGCCGTGAAAGAGCTTGGCCAGGTTGGCGCTGAAATAGAGCGTATCGACCAGCACAAACCCGGCCAGCAGGGGCAGGGCGGCCCACAGCGGCCAGCGCCATACCCGAATGATCACCACCGAGAGCAACAGCGAGGTGATCAGCATGGTACCAGTCACGGCAATGCCGTAGGCGGCTGCCAGATGGGTCGAGCTTTTAAAGCCCAGCACCAGCGCCACCACGCCAGCCATCAGCAGCCAGTTCACCGTTGGAATATAGATCTGACCGCGCTCGGCGCTTGAGGTATGAAACACGCGCATGCGCGGAATGAAGCCGAACTGGATGGCCTGATAGGTCATCGAGTAGGCCCCGGTAATCACCGCCTGAGACGCGATGATGGTGGCGATGGTCGCCAGAATCACCATCGGCCAGAGCGCCCAGTCCGGCGCCAGCAGATAAAACGGGTTGTTGATCGCCTCGGGGCGGATCAGTAGCAGCGCCCCCTGGCCAAAGTAGTTCAGCACCAGTGCCGGCAGGACAATCCAGACCCAGGCGCGGGCGATGGGCTTTCGGCCAAAGTGGCCAAGATCGGCGTAGAGCGCCTCTGCCCCGGTAATTGCCAGCACCACCGAGGAGAAAATGATGATGCCGATGCCCGGGTTGCTGCGAAAGACATCGATGGCATGCATGGGATTGACTGCGGCCAGCACCTGCGGCGCCTGAGCAATGCCATAAAGGCCAAGGGCGGCCAGCGAGGCGAACCATAAAAGCGTCAGCGGGCCGAACAGCTTGCCGACCGTGGCGGTGCCGCGTTGTTGAATCACGAACAGCGCGATCAGAATGCCCAGCGCCACCGGCACCACCCAGTGGGCGATGGGTGGATAGGCCACTTCGATCCCCTCGACGGCCGAGAGCACCGAAATGGCCGGTGTAATCATGCTGTCGCCGTAGAGAAGCGCGGCGCCTGCCAGCCCGAGCATCACCAGCGCCAGTTGCAGATGTCGATGTGTCACCCCGCGCCGGGCCAGTGCCGTTAGGGCCATCACCCCGCCTTCCCCCTGGTTATCGGCGCGCAGTACCACCAGCACGTACTTGAGCGTGACCACCCAGATCAGCGACCAGAAAATCAGCGACAGAATGCCCAGCACGCCGCTGTCGTCGGCCTTCAGGCCATAGCCGCCGGTAAAGATCTCCTTGAGGGTATACAACGGACTCGTGCCGATGTCCCCATACACCACGCCAACGGCGGCAATGGTCAGCGTCGTCATGGACGCCTTGTGGGGAGAGGTTGCCGTGTGACCGGAGATGGCAGAAGTCATGGAGAGTGCCCGTATGGCGCCATAGCGCGTGATTGCAGAAAAAAGCACGTACCGAACAGGATGTTCGGCACGACCAACGTCATATTGAAATTGCGCGCTATTGGCCACAACGCCATTGGCGCGGTTTTTACGAAACTTTTACGTCGGCCACATTGGGTGCGTGCGGGCATGGGTGCACACTCAAGGGGTAGGGTGATACAGGGACTGGCGTCATGGATCGATCGGAAAATGTACAGGTACTGGTGGCCGTGCCCGGGCGCATGGACGCCGCGGCGCTGATTCGAACGGCGGCGCAGATTGCCCGCCGTCGCGGGGCAGGCTGGCAGGCCGTGCATGTCGAGACCCCACGCCGGCCGACACCGCCGGCCGTGCTGGAAGCCCTGTCGCATCAGGTGGGTCTGCTCGGCGGCAAGTGGTGCGTGTTGACCGGTGAGCGGGTCAATGACGAGCTGGCCGATTACGCCCGACGCAGTCGCGCCGACTCGCTGATTATCGGCCGCGCGGCCCGGCGCCCGTGGTACTGGCCGCGCGTGAACGTCAGGGACAATGTGCTGAGCTCGGTCGAGACCCTGGACATTGTGGTGGTCGCCGGGACGCCCGCCGCTCGCCGCCGGCCATGGCTGCGCTGGTCGCGGCCCACCCGGCGCGAATGGTACTGGCCGCTGGGCAGCGTCGCGCTGGCGCTGATGATGGCCTGGCTGGTGGCACGGCAGATGGATCTGGCCAATCTGTCGATGATCTTTCTCGGCGCCGTGCTGGTCACGGCCGTTGCTGCCGGTGCCCGGGCCGCCATGCTGGCTGCCTTGCTCTCGGCGCTGGCCTACAACTTCTTTTTTACCAGCCCGCGCTTTAGCCTCGAGATCATCGAGCAGGGCGAGCTTTTAACGGTCGGGCTTTTTCTGCTGGTGGCCCTGATCGGCGGCCAGCTCGGTGGCGCCCTCAGACGCCGCATGACCGCACTGCGAGAGAGTCGCCATCAGGTTCGACAACTGCTCACTACCGCCAGGGCCCTGTCGGCCGCACCGGATCGCGCCCGAATCCGCGAGATCATCGTTTCCACCGTGGCGCACGACTGGTCACTGCCCTGTGCCTTTCTGGAGTGTGAGGGCCCGGCCGTTATCCCGACCGTGAGTGCCGCGCACCCCGGTGATCCGGCACTGGATGCCGCATCGATCGAAGCCGCAACCTGGAGCTATCACCACGCCGAACCCAGCGGGCCGGGGACTGCCATGTTCAATGAGCAGCGCTGGCGGATGGTGCCGCTGGTGGACGCCTCCGGCGTGCTGGGCGTGGTGGCTATGGCCATTGATGAGCGCCGCCCTGGCCGTGAACGGCGTGAGCCGGCGCTGCTGGATACGCTCTTTCGCCTGTTTGGCGCCGCGCTGACCCGCGTGGCGCTGGTAGAGGCACTCAGTGATGCGCGTCTGGCCGAGGGCAACGAGCGCCTGCGTGCGGCGCTGCTCTCTTCGGTGTCTCACGATCTGCGCACGCCACTGGCCTCGATCATCGGCTCTGCCAGTACCCTGCGCGATCTCGATGACAGTCTGAGCCTGGATGACCGCAAGGAACTGCTCGAGGCGGTTCTGGGAGAGAGCGAGCGGCTGGATCGCTACATTCAGAACCTGCTCGACATGACGCGGCTGGGGCATGGCCTGTCGATCAAGCGCGACTGGGTGGCTGCCGGCGATCTGTTCGAGGGGGCCCTGACACGACTGGGCCGGGCGCTTGGTCGGGTGCATGTCGTGCGCGACTGGGGAGACGACCTGCCGCTGTTGCAGGTGCACGCCGCTTTGATCGAACAGGCGCTGGTCAACATTCTTGAAAACGCCATTCGACTCTCACCGGAGCAGGGGCAGATCATCCTGACCGGCCACACCGATGGCGAGCGCATATGCCTGTGCATTCAGGATGAAGGCCCGGGCGTACCCGAGGCGCTGCGCGAGAGTATCTTCGAGCGTTTCTTTACCGGTGAAAAAACGGACGCCGGCCCCCACGGCAGCGGGCTGGGGCTGACCATCTGTCGCAGCATGGTGCGCGCTCACGGTGGGGAGGTGGAAGTGACCGACGGCCCCAACGGGCGCGGTGCCACCTTTATCATCAGCCTGCCCCTGATCGAGGCGCCCGAGGCATTCGAGCATGACGACTGATACCCCCTGCATCCTGATCATTGATGACGAGCGCGAGATTCGCCGGTTTCTGCGCATCAGCCTGGGCTCCCAGGGCTTTGCCATCGTCGAAGCGGCCAGCGGGCGAGAAGGAGTCGAGCAGGCGCGGGAGACCGCTTTCGATCTGATTCTGCTGGATCTGGGGCTGCCCGACATGGACGGCCAGGAGGTGCTCAAATCGCTGCAGTGGCAGGGCCGGGCGCCGGTCATCGTGGTGTCGGTCCGCGAAGGCGAGGAGGAGAAGGTGGCCGCGCTCGATGCCGGTGCCATCGACTACGTCACCAAGCCGTTTGGCATTCGTGAGCTGCTGGCGCGCATTCGGGTCGCGCTGCGTGCGCGTGGCGGGGCGCAGCCGCTGCCGACTCAGCTTCAGGCCGGAGACATCGAGATCGATCTGGTGCAACGCCGGGTCAGCCGGGGTGGTGAAGTGCTACACCTGACCCCACGCGAGTACGCTTTTCTGGCGCGTCTGGCACAGAGCCCGGGGCAGATTGTCACCGGCCGGCAGCTTCTGATCGAACTGTGGGGGCCGGTGTTTGAACACAACACCCACTACCTGCGCATTCTGGTCAGCCGACTGCGTCAGAAGCTAGGCGACGACCCGCGCACGCCCTCACTGATTCAGACCGAAGCAGGCATCGGCTACCGCCTGATGGTAGAGGGTGACCCAGCACCTTGAAAAGACAATGAAAATTCCCCCTGTTCAGGCCGGCCCTGTGCCGTTAGAATGGGCACCGTTGATGCGCAATGCATCACTGCCCGAGTGGCTCAATTGGATAGAGCAACGGCCTTCGAAGCCGTGGGTTGCAGGTTCGAGTCCTGCCTCGGGCGCCACTGACCCTTCCCAAGCATTCCTCCCCAGTCCTTTAAACCCCTGAAAATGCTGCAAAAACAGCGCTTTCAAGGCCTCCCCGTTCCTGTCTGTTCCTACCCAATCCAGCGCCCGAAAGGTATATTGTTTGGTATAACCCCCTTGTTAGAATCTTCTTGGTATACCACTGTGCCGCTTACCATCAGGAAAATAGAGGCCTCCAAGCCATCCGAGAAAACCGTGACGCTATCCGATGGCGACGGTTTGCAGCTCATCGTAAAGCCCAATGGTCGCAAGGCCTGGCGTTTTCGCTATACCCGGCCCGACGACACCAAAAAGCGCAATATGATGAGCTTTGGCAACTATCCCACCGTGACGCTTGCAGAGGCCCGTGAGAAAGCCATAGATGCCCGCCGACTGATCGCCCAGGGTATTGACCCTGCCAAACAGCGTCAGACCGAAAAAGAAGAGCGGGAAAACCCGGATGCCGATCACTTCCGTACGCTGGCCAGAGAGTGGCACAGCGGCAAGGTGCAGCAGTGGAAAGCATCCTCCAATCGGGCCAAGGTGAGCTGGTCGGTAATGGAAAATCACGTTTTCCCGTATGTGGGAGATCGTCCGATCAACGACATTACCCCCATGGAGTGGTTGGAGATCCTTCGAAAGCTGGAAGGGCAGGGCAAGCACGAACAAAAACGCCGCGTGCATTTCTTCTGCCGGGATATTTACCGGCTGGCTGTCGTGACGGGCAGGGCGGCAAATAATCCGCTCAATGATCTGGGCGTGGCGCTCCAGCGCGGTAAAAAGCGCAACATGACCCACGTATCACAGCAGGAGCTGCCCGAACTGGTAGAAGCCATCGAGCGATACCAGGGCAACGTGCTGGTGAAATATGGTCTGAAACTGCTTCTACTGACCGCTGTCAGGCCCGGTGAGTTGAGGCAGGCCTGTTGGCGAGAGTTCGATCTTGAGAAGGCCATATGGCGCGTACCGGGCGAGCGCATGAAGATGGGCAAGGATCACAACGTGCCTTTGCCCACACAGGCGCTGGAAGTGCTTAACGACCTGCACCGCATCACTGGGCACCATACGCTGCTGTTTCCCGGTCGCAACGACATTACCCGGCCCATGTCCAATATGGCTTTTGGGATGGCATTGAAGCGCATGGGATTTGAAGGTGTTCACGTTCCCCATGGCACACGCCACACCATCGCTACCGGCCTTAAGGAAATGGGATATCCGGGGGAGTGGATCGAGATGCAGCTCTCGCACAAGCTGCCGGGCATTCAGGGCGTTTATACCCATGCCGAGCATATGGCACCGGAGCAAAGGCCGGCCATGATGCAAGCTTGGGCAGACAGGCTCGAAAGCTTTGTGATTCGAAAAATCGGGTGAAGCAGGAGAGCGATTGATGAAGGTCGAGAGCGCAGCAAATGTAGAGCATCAGCAGCTCATAGAGATATGGGAGGCCTCAGTTCGGGCGACGCACGATTTTCTGGCTGAGAGTGACCTCATTGAACTGAAGCCGCTTATCCTGAATGAGTATTTCAAGGCCGTCAGCCTGAGCGTGGCCAAGAGCGATGACGATAAAATTCTGGGATTCTGCGGTGTAAGCGATGGCAATATCGAGATGCTTTTCATCGCACCGGAAGCACGCGGCCAAGGTGTCGGAGCGTCACTTGCCCGGCATGTAATAAGCACCCAAGGTGTCACCAAGGTAGACGTCAACGAGCAGAACGAGCAGGCACTGGGTTTCTATAAGCACCTGGGCTTTACGGTGATCGGTCGTTCACCGCTTGATGGTCAAGGCAAGCCCTATCCGCTCCTTCATATGCAGCTATCGCTATAAGCATGCGCCCTGATTTATACAACATTTGTTAATTTTCCATATTGGTTATTTATACAGTATTCTATACAGTAGTTGGTGAGGCGGGACAGGCCCGCTCAGGAAGGCAGAAGCACTGCTTTGCGTTCCGGCAACACACAGGCGAACTACTGGATAAACACCATGCAAGGACTGGGATTGCACTGTGAACGCTGCGGCAGCCGTATGCGTATTCGCACCAGCCGGCGGCTTCACCCGCACTATTCACGCTTTTACCTGGAATGCTCGCACTCTGCGTGTGATTACCGCTGTAGAGGCGATTTTACTGTCCAAACCGTGAACGACAGTGCCAACAGTGAAAACCGGACGACCGGCTAAAATTGGCACTGACAAACGATTTAACCGCGACTGCTGCCGCCGTCGCGGTTTTTTTGTGGCCATGTGCATGCCTCGTTCTGCCGTTTCTACTGTAAAGGCCGGTTTTACAACACGCGCTGCTCGAAGTCCCCACCATCCCTTGGCAAGCTGATCCTGTCCCCGGCGGCACCTGCGCCGCTCGAATCAACTACGACAGGAAACGCCCATGACGGCATCAACACCATCCACCACCAGCGCCTGCCGGCACGTCGAGCGCATCCAGTTGGGCAACCGCCTGCTGCGCCGTCGTGAGGTGGAGCTCAAGACCGGCAAGAGCCGTTCATCGATCTACAAGGGTGTTAGCGACGGCACCTTCCCGGCGCCCGTGCCGATTGGCGACAACAGCGTCGCCTGGCTGGAAGAAGAGATCGACGGCTGGATCGCCGAACGACTGGCCCAGCGCAACAATGCCCTGAACACTACTGCCCGACCGGAGGCCCGCGCATGAAACGCTTCACCATGAAAATCGGCAATCAGAGCATCGACTTTACCGAAGCGGATATGGAGTCGATGGATTCGGCCCTCACCGGCGCCGTCAACCTGCCGGGCCGCGAGATCGTGCGCGGCGGCAGTGAGCGCTTTGTGTCCGTCATGCAGCACAAGGAAGGCAACGCCCCCGGCCATCACGCCGAACACCCCGCGAACCGTCATCTGCTGACCGATCTGCACCGGGGCCCCAGCATCGAGACCGATTGCTAGGCCGCGCCACCGCCTGACCCTCTGAACTGATCAATATTCACCGCTGCCCGGTAGTCACCGGGTGGGGTTGGGGAGATTTTGTGCCCATGACACGCGAAAAAACCGAGACACGACGGGCTGCCGGGCACTTTTTTCGAGATCCGGCACCGGCCACCGCTACAAAATTGTCCCGGCATGGCTTGCCACGTCCTGGCCGGTCTGATTATGATGAAAGGGTCGCAGCAAAATCTGCGACCGGGTTTGGCGACCCGTTTAGAAGCAGGCGCAGTAGCGCCCATAAACTCATTGCAGGCGCTTTTTTTGTGCCCGTAATGCGTCGTTATGGCGGGCTGCGCGGGGAGACCTTTGGGTCTGCCGGATTCCTGTTTCTCCGGTTCGCCAACCCTGTGCAGTCCGTCACCCAACTGTTTGGCGACAGTGGTGACGGTTCCTCGAATGAAACAGGAGCCAGTCCCATGGCACATCACGCCCTCAGTGCGTCCGCACGTCTTGAAAATCCCGCTCAATCTGAAATCCCCGCTTCCCAGAAAGCCATCGCCCTGATCGGCTCACGCCTGATCGAGCTGCGCGTTAACCGCCGTTCCGAGCAGTTTGCCGAACTGGTCGGCATGGCCCGCATGGCCCACACGCTGGGCGCCATTTCTGCTACCGATTACACCGACCTGCTCTCTGATCTGAATGACCTGATCGGTGAGGGGGTGGCCCGTGGCTGAGCAATACGTCCCGCTGACCGCTCATCCGACCCAAAAGCGCCCGGCGCTGTTGATCGATCGCCACGCCAGCTTTGAAGAGCTGCACGACTGCGCCGGTCTGCGCCTGTCGGCAGCCCGCGACATGCTGTTTACCGTCACCACCCTGGGCGGTGAGAGCAAGGGCGGTGCCATCGATGGCCGCGACCTGTCCAGCATCGCCCACGCCGCCTATCTGCTGCTCAACGACGCTGACGACCTGATGAATATCGCGGGCCGTGCGCACAGCCGGGAGGTGTCCCATGGCTGAGCATGAGACCTTTGCCAAGATCCGCCGCGTCAGCGCGGTGGCCCTTGAATACGCCGAGCTGCTGCTCTCCGAATGGTTGCCCGAAGGCAAGCGACAGGGCAGCGAATGGCAGGCCCGCAATACCGTTCGGGGGGATCGTCACGCCGGTTCCTTTGGCGTGTCGCTGTCTAGCGGCAAGTGGAACGACTTTGCCGACAGTGACGCCCGGGGCAGTGATCTGGTGTCCCTTCTCAGTTACCTGCGCGGCTGCCGACAGGTCGATGCCGCCATGGAGATCGATGCCCGGCTGGGGCTCGGTGTGTTCCGGCCTGCCCGCAGCGGTATGCCTGTGCATTCCTCGCCGGTGCTGGACGCCGCTGCCATTGAGGCGTTCGACACCCGCCAGAAGGCCATGGAGCAGGAGCAGGCCCGCAACCGTGAGGCCGCCGCAGAACGTGCCCGGCGCTACTGGGACAGCGCCCGACCGGCCAATAAGCACCACCCGTACCTGATCGCCAAAAAGCTGTCGGTCTATAACCTGCGCCAGTCCGGTCGTGGCTGGCTGATGGTGCCGCTGTACGCCGAGGGCGAGCTGGTCAATCTGCAATGGATCATGCCCAACGGGCGCAAGCGCTTTCTGAAAGGCGGTCGCGTGACCGGCGCCTACTCGCTGATCGGGGATCTGATCCCCGGCGGGCGTCTGTTCGTCTGCGAGGGCTGGGCCACCGGCGCCACCCTGCACCGGCTGACCGGCGATCCCGTGGCCTGCGCCATGAACGCCGGCAATCTGGAAGCCGTGGCGCTCTATATGAAAAGGGCGCTCAACGGTTCGCTGGAACTGGTGATCGCCGGTGACGACGACCGTCAGACAGAGGGCAACCCCGGCAGGAAGATGGCCAACGACGCCGCGGTCGCCGCCGGCGCACTGGTGCTCTACCCCAAGTGGCCGGAGGGCGCCCCCGAGAACGCTACCGACTTCAACGACCTGTATTGCTGGCACCGGCAGCGCATCGACGGTGAACGCCGCCGCGACCGACAGCAGGCCGGCCAGTCACCAGAGGAGCACCGCAAACCCCACGCTCGCCAGAAGAAAGGCACCGGCAAGGCCGGAGGCACTGGCCAGACAGGGGGTGCCCAATGAGCAACCACGAACCGCACCTCTCACTGGTGGGCAACCCCAATGTGCCCGAGCGTGAAGGCATCCAGCGCCCCGGCTTTGCCACCTATGACGGCCCGGTGAATATCGACGGTCGGCTCTATCGTGCCGGCACCTGGTATCACGGCATCAAGCAGACGTCCCCCGATGAACCCGGGCAGCCGTTCGATCTGTGGATCTGCTCGCCGCTGTATATCGAGGCCGAGACCATCGACAGCGACGACGGCAGCATCGGGCGGCTGGTGCGCTTCTATCACCGGGGCCGGGAACTGGAATATGTCATTCCCATGGAGGCGCTGGCCGGCAAGGGCGATGACGTCTTGAAGCCGCTGATGCGTCAGGGGCTGATCGTCGATTATCACCACCGCAAGTACATTCCGGCGTTCGTGGCCAGCCACCACACCCCAGATGTGGTGCTGGAGACCACCACCCGGCCCGGCTGGCATGAGCGCAGCGGCGCCTTCGTGCTGCCCGAGCGGATCATCGGCAGCACCCGGGTACGCTTCCAGAGTTCGGGGCGCGAGGCGAAAATCTTCGATACCCGGGGCAGTCTGGCAGCATGGCAGCAAGAGGTGGCCACGCCATGCCTGGGCAACCCGGTGCTGATCCTGTCGGTCTGCTGCGCACTCGCTGGCCCACTGTTGAAAAAGGTGGGCGTCAACGGCGGCGGCATTCATCTGGTGGGAGATTCATCGAGCGGCAAATCACTGGCGCAGGACGTGGCCGCGACGATCTGGGGACCACCGGATCGCTTCAAGGTGTCGTGGGACATGTCCGGCGGCGGGGTCGAGATCGAGGCGTCATCGCGCAATGACACCGTGATGATCAACGACGAGATGAGCCGGG
This sequence comes from Kushneria konosiri, assembly GCF_002155145.1. NCBI lineage: Bacteria > Pseudomonadati > Pseudomonadota > Gammaproteobacteria > Oceanospirillales > Halomonadaceae > Kushneria > Kushneria konosiri. The sequence goes on along the minus strand of NZ_CP021323.1, from coordinate 3,405,535 downwards.
CCAGCCCCAAACAGATACAAGGCCACGCCTACGCGATTGCCAACGGCACCGGCAAGGGCACCATGACACGCGAGCGTGAAGGCCGGCCCAAAAACTACTGGCGTCTGCTGGCCCTTTCCAGCGGCGAGCGCTCGCTCTCCGATCACGCGGCAATGGGGGGTAGCACGGCCCACGCCGGCGCCGAACTGCGCATGGTGGACATCAACGCCGGCACAAGAAAATACCGCGCCTTTGACGACGTGCACGGCATGGACGGCGAAACCTTCCACCGCATCCTGACCGGGGCGGTCTCTCGCCACTACGGCCACGCCGGCCCGGCACTGGTGGAACACCTGATCGAGGAAGACGTGGCCAACGGCCTGCCGTGGCGCTTTGGCGAGATCAGAAAGCGCTTCAACGTCACCAGCTCGCAGGCCGGACGTGTGGCGGATCGCTTTGCGGTCATGGCGCTGGCCGGGGAACTGGCCAGTGAATGGGAGATCCTGCCGTGGCCACCGGAAACGGCCATCCATGCCTGCCGGCTGTTGTTCATGGAGTGGCTGGCCACCATCGGCGACGGGAACGCCGAAGACCGGCAGATACTGACCGCGCTGGCCGACTTCATCGCCCTGCACGGCGATAGCCGCTTCTCCGATGTGAATGCCCAGATGGCCGCCCATGTCTCGCACCGGGCCGGTTTCTATGAGATCGACAACGGGCGAAGGCTCTATCTGTTCAACCGCGCCGCACTGGTCGAGGCCGTCGAGGGCTACAGCCGCGACCGCATCCTTCGCACCCTGGGCACGCATGACGTGCTGGCCCGGATGGATGAAGGGCGTAAACAGAAGAACTACCGCCTGCCCGGCGGCGGCAGTGCCCGCTTCTTTGTCATCGACCCCGACAAACTGGAGCCCATGGGCGGCGCCCAGTGAACCGGCTCACCTTTACCCCCGCAAACCGGGGCGGCCCTTGGGTCGTCCCCTCATCCACCACATGGAGACACCCCATGACTGCTGCCAACGCCCAGACCACGACCAAAGCCACCACACAGGAAGGAGCTGCCCCCATGACCAGCCATATGACCCGACATGAACAGACCCGAAATGAGTACCTGAGCCAACGCGAGATGCTGACCGACCTGCAACAGCGCGTCGAGCGCTTCAGCAAGGGCGCAGCAGCGGCCTGGGAAGAAGCCGATAGCAACGATCGCCGCTGGCGCGATCTGCTGCGCGAGAGCAACGGTGAGCTGATCAAGGAGATTCGGCAAATCAAACGCTCGGTCAGTGAAAGCCGCGAGACCGCCGAAGAGCTGGAATCCATGGCCGGCGAATTGCAGGCGCCGCTGATCGAGCAGCACATCGCCGTGATCGACGCCCGCCGTCAGTATGAGGGTGCGCAGCAGCAAGCTTGGGGGCTAGAGGTCGAGCAGGCCTTCGAGAAGGCCACCGCCGCGCTGCTGGATCTGCCCGAAGGGCGGCATCTGCTGTCGCTGCTGCCGGAGGTCAAGCGCAAGACCGATCATGATGTGATGAGTGAGCCGAACAATCAGGAGCATGGTCCCGCTGATCACCGCGCCCGGGTTGAGCAGGAGCTGGCAAAGCGCTTCCAGCAGAAGCTGGCCGAACGTCTGATGGGGCTGACCCGCCGGATCGATCCGGAGCAGGAGACGCCAGCAGCACCGGAAAGCCTGACCGTGCTGCGTGTCGTGCCACTACTGGCCTGCGAGCAGCAATACAACGGCCCAAAAAACAGCATTCAGCAGCGGGCGCGGGAGCTGGAATCGCAGCGTCAGCAGACCCACTGAAAACGAGTCATGCCAACAGGGGCTGCCTTCGGGCGGCCCTTTTGCGTTTTGGCAGGGGACACCCAAACCCATTCGCTCGCCAGAGGAAAGGATCGGCAAAACCAGCGGTAAGGATGGCCAGACGATCCTCATTGGCGGTCGGAACCGTGAGGAAGGATTGCTACAGGAACCTGAATCGAGTGGCAACAGTGGCAACAAGGCAACACATCGCTGGAAGCCGCGCCACAGGCGGGCTGACGTGTTGCCAGTAAATCACTAAAGAGTGGCAACAACTGGCAACACCACACCATATAGGGGCGTTTCATCCTCATTCTGTTGCCAGTGACTTTTTGACTGGCAACAGTGTTGCCGCTCTGGAACCCGCATGGTTGAGCCTTGTTGCCACTGTTGCCAGTGTTGCCACCCAAAAATCACAGGTGTGAAAACGTATCAGGGGAATGGGAATCAGTCTCAACAAAAGAGGGGCCAGAATCGACTGGATAGGGGCGTGATCATTTCATTCTGGCGAGCGAGGTTTATCACGGTCTGACTGGAGAACATTGATATGGATGGGTTAACGTTATGAGCCTTGTCACCCCTTTCCTGAACCAAGAGAAAAGACATGCTGAAAGGTATTCTGATCTGCTGTGGCTTTCTGATCGCACAGCTTGCACTGCTTCACTATGTAGATCATCGCCAGACCAACAGCCGCACACAGGTTGAGTACACGCAGACAAATACCCCTCAAGCAAACCTTCGCAACCGGGAAGGGCAGTTGACCCGCCGTGAGGATGAAGACAGCGACGATAAAGCCGTCTGATAATGATCATTGATACAAAAAAGCCCCGCCATGTGCGGGGCTTTTTGTATGGTGGCCACGACCCAAACCCCTTTCGCTTGCCAGAGGAAAGGATCGCCAAAACGGCGGTGATGATAGCCAGACGACCCTCATCGAGCGCTGGAACGGTGAGGAAGGTTTTCACAGGAACCTGAAAACGACCGGGAACAGCGGGAACAGTGGGAACACCTCGCTGGAAGCCGCGCCACAGGCGGGCTCGCTTGTTCCCGGTAAGACACTAAAAAGTGGGAACAAACGGGAACACCTACCCATATAGGGGGTTTTTTGCCCGTTTCTGTTCCCACTCGATTTTTCAGTGGGAACAATGTTCCCACGCTGGAACCCGCATGGTTGAGCCTTGTTCCCACTGTTCCCGGTGTTCCCACTCAAAAATCACAAGTGTGAAAACGTATCAGGGGAATGGGAATCAGTCTTAACAAGAGCGAGGCCAGAAAGGGCTGGATCGGGGCGTAATCATGTCATTCTGGCGAGCGAAAAAGGGTCGTGATGAATGCTGCTTTTGTCTCACTTCATCGTTACACAACTTTACTTAATCAGCGCGCTCGAATATTGTGCTGAAAAGACCACAAGAGCTTGCAGGGCACCACAGGAGACACCCTTTTTGAGGCAGGGGCCGGCATGGTGGCCAGAAAGCCGCTTTTTTACCCCACACCACCTTCCAACGGCGGTGTGAAATGCAAGAAAACGCGTAATTTTTTCGGGCCCCAAAACCACTGCGCGGCCCAGCACTGGGGCGGCCCAGCAGGCACTGCAAGGGTGCAATAAAACCGACCCATTTAGCGCGCAGGCGGGGCGGGGAGTCGACAGCGCGCTGTGGGAAGAGAATTGGAAGAGAGATTGATGGTCGGGGTGCTAAGTGGATCAACCCTATAAATGAGCATAGAAGTCTAGGGCTCATCGTAACTGAGGGGTTAAGCCATCAGTAGGGTCATGAGAAGGCATGCAAGCTGACCGGTTACGACCCAAAGCGGACACTTGCTGTTAATACAAGCGTCCTTAAAGGCACACAGGGACGCTACTGGCGAGATCGATAGATATAACTGCGCATGCAGTCTAGATAATGGCTATAACAGTGTGCAAAACAGTAAAATATGTAATCAGAGGAGAGACATTTGCGCATCTCACGAATAAAAATAAGCAATTTCGCAAATTTCTCGGACATTGACGTCGAGACCGGCGAGAGCATTGTTATTGTCGGTGAGAACAAGGTCGGCAAGAGCAATTTCATTCGCGCCCTGCAGTTGGTCTTGGATCCGGGACTTTCGGAACGCGACCGCCTGCTCGGACTCGAACATTTCTGGGATGGGCTGGGCGAGGAAAAACTTGGCGAGACCATCGAAATCTCAGTTGATCTGACTGATTTTACAGACAATCCGCGATTGATGGCGCATCTCAATGACTGCGTGGTCGATCCGGGCCCACCCATGGTCGCTCGTCTGACATACCGCTTTCAGCCAAAGGCAAATCTCGCCCGCGAGCCTGAGAGCCTGGCCGACTACGAGTACATCATTTTCGGCGGCGACGACCCCGATATGTCGATCGGCTCGGCCTTTCGCCGGATGCTGCCGCTCGACGTACAGGTTGCGCTGCGCGACGCAGAGAAGGACCTGTCGAGTTGGCGGAACTCGCCATTGAGGCCTCTCATCGAGGAGCTGGCGACCTCGCTGGACGAAGACGCGCGCGACGAAATCCAGCAGCAGGTCAGCGAGGCGCAAGCCGAGCTTGCTGGTCATGCCGAAGTGGTTGCCACCGCGCGGCGCATCAGCGAACGTCTGATCGCTGTTGCAGGTGAGCAGCATGCCGTTCCACTCACGCTTGGTCTTGCGCCAACCCGCGTCGATGCTTTGCTGCGAAGCCTCCGGCTTCTGATCGACAATGGTGCGCGCGGCATTGGCGACGCCAGCCTCGGCACCGCTAATCTGATTTTCCTAGCGCTGAAAAGCCTTGAGCTTGATCGCCTGGTCACGGATGGCGAGCGCGACCATACGTTCTTCGTGGTCGAAGAGCCCGAAGCGCACCTTCACCCGCATGTACAGCGGCTCGTCTACAGATACTTCCTCGGCGGGGCTGGGGACGGGGAGGAAGACACGCCGCCGCTCACAAACATCCTTACGACGCATTCGCCGCATATCGCGAGCGTGACCCCGATCCGCTCGATCGTCCTGCTCCGGCATAACGCAGGCGAGGAGGCGACAACTGTAGTGTCCACGGCCACAGCGCCCCTGACGACACGCGATGAGGCTGATCTGCAACGTTACATCGATGTCAGCCGTGGTGAGATTTTCTTCGCGCGAGGCGTGATCCTCGTTGAAGGCGATGCCGAGAAGTTTCTCATCCCTGCATTTGCCGAGGCCTTAGACATCCCGCTCGATATGCTGGGCATCACCGTCTGCTCCGTAAGTGGCACAAACTTCACGCCCTACGTGAAGTTGTTGGGGCCGAGGGGACTAAATATACCGCACGTTATTCTGACGGACCGGGATCCAAATGGTGCACGCCCACCGCTAGTTCGCCGACGGTTGGTCAATGTGCTGCGGCTGGTCGAGGATGGCGTAAACTACGATCCATTGGACGCCGATGCCGTGATCGCGCACGCCGAACCGTTCGGCTACTTCGTTAACAGCAATACGCTCGAGCCGGAGCTCTTCACCAGCGGTCTTGCCGAAGCGATGCAGCATGTCATCGAGGAGGAGCTATCGATCAATAAAACCCGGGAGGTGATCCAGGGCTGGGTTGACGATACCAACACCCTTGATGAGAAGCACTTGATCAAGCTCATCGAACGGATCGGTAAAGGGCGCTTCGCTCAGGCCTTAGCGCCACACGTCGATGAAGATATGTGCCCGGACTACATCCGGCAGGCGCTGGAGCACATTCGCGATGCCCTTGCGTAGTGTTAGCGCTGCATATCTTACCCAAGCAGCTGATTTGGCCAGAAATCCTGGACAGCAAGCTGCCTATGACTCGACGGGAAACTGCGTGATGCTCGCAGGCCCTGGCAGCGGCAAGACCAAGACGCTGGTGCTCAAGCTTGCCAGGGTCATGGCTGAGGACGTGCGCGCGCCGCGAGGTGCGGCATGCATCACCTATAGCCAAGAGTGCGCGCGTGAGCTGACGCGCCGCCTAGAACGGCTGGGCCTGCGGGAGGCGCCGAACCTCTTCATCGGCACTGTCCATGGCTTCTGCCTGAGACATCTGCTGATGCCTTATGGTCGTCTTGCCGATCTTCCGGTGCCGTTTCCCCTTGCCGTTGCCACGCAGCGGCAGAGCGATCAAGCAATGCGTCGAATCGGCGACAGGCTCTTCGGCGCAGGTCATCCCTATAAGCCGATGGAGCTCGGTCGCCATCGACGGTCGATCCTTGATCGAACGTCGGAAGACTGGACGGCTGAGGAGGAGCTTGCGGCTTGGGCGGAGAGCTACGAAGCTGAACTGCGGCGAACAGGTCTCATCGATTTCGATGACATTGTAATCTTCGGCGAGCGGCTGGTATCGGAGCATAATTGGGTGCTGCCGCTTATGCAGGCGAAGTTTCCTGTCCTAGCGGTCGACGAATATCAGGACTTGGGCGTGGCGCTGCACCGCATCGTCAAGCGGATGGCGTTCGACGGAGGTGTCCGCCTGTTTGCCGTTGGCGACCCAGACCAATCGATTTACGGCTTCACTGGCGCGGATGGAGCTCTTTTGCAGGAGCTGGCTGAACGCGACGATGTCGAGCGGGTACAGCTTCAACTGAACTACCGTTCAGCTGCAAGCATTGTCAGCGCCTCGGAAATGGCTCTGGGCGAGGCACGCGGCTATCAGTCGAACGATCCGGACCGCGAGGCTGTTATCGCGATGGTTGAATGCGACGACGGCCTGAAGGGGCAGGCAGCGCATGCGATCGCCGAGATCATTCCCACGGCGCTTGCGGCCAAGCACGGCCGGGCGCTCGGCGACATCGCGATCCTCTATCGAGACTATCGCGCCGGCAACGTAGTTGCGGATGCCATTACGAAGGCAGGCCTCGACTTTGTGCGGGTTGACACGGCGGCGCCCTATCGCAAGGTCGCGCTCACGAGCTGGATCGAGGACTGTGCGGCTTGGTGCGCGGGCGGGTGGCGGGAGGCGCGCCCCCAACTGCGTGGCCTGCTGGATCGCTGGATTGGCTTTCATAAGGCCCGAATATCGGAGGAGAAGGCTCGCGCGGAGCTGCAAAGCCTTACCCGCCTTCTGTGGTCGCTTAGAGTAGATGATGGGCTTGCCCGCGACTTTGTCGCGCCCTTGCGCAACGAAATGCTCGATGCGCTGATCGAAACCGAGCCAAGTCTCGCGGATCAGGCCGACCAGGTCGAACGCATGTCGACTGCGCTCGCAGTTGGTGGCGCGCTAGCCGATCTCGACCTCGCAAACCTTGGCAGTCGCGATGGCTCGCCGCTTCACCTCAACCTTCTGACCCTGCATTCCGCCAAGGGCTGCGAGTACGACGTGGTCATAATGGTGGGGCTAGATTTCGGCAGCTTGCCTTGGCGCGACGAACTTCCTGCGGCACGGCGGGAAAGCCGCCGCCTATTCTACGTGGGCCTGACGCGCGCCCGCGATGAAATTCACATGCTGTATTCCGGTTATGTCGATACGGGCCGCGGGAGAATGCACTGGGGGCGCTCACCCTTCCTGAACGAGCTTGAAGCGCGCATAGAGGAGGCCGAGGACGACTAACATGCTTTCATTCCGCGAAGCACAGACGGTCGAAGACTTGGCCGATCTTTTCTACGACTTCCTCCCGGGAAGTGGAAACAACAAGACGGCCTTTCCGCTGGCGGCGGCACAGGCCGGCATCGGTGAGCTGTGGATTCCGGGAAGCAAGAGGCCGGCGATCGTCCAGCTTCTGACGTCCACGCTTGAGTATCGGCGGTCCCATTTCACGAAGTTGATAATCACGATCGTCCGGCAAGCGATGACTTACCGGCGCGGCAAAGGGAACCCTCTGACTCGGACGGAAATCGATCGTCTGAACGGTCTTCTCCCAAGCGTGGAATTCAAGATACCGGAGTTGCTTGATCCGGGCTTCCTCAACAGCTTCGTCCAGCCAAAGGCCGAAGAACCTCCACCTCAGATGGCTGAGTCGCTGAGTAAGGCCAAAGCACAGGAACTGGCGACGCAACTCATCGAAATCACGAAGCTGAACCCACAAGCGCGTGGCCTTCGTTTCGAGGGGTTTCTGAATGAGCTTTTCGCTGGCTCCGGATTAGCGCCTCGTGGTGCGTTTCGGCTCGTTGGGGAGCAAATCGATGGCAGCTTCAAACTGCACGGGCAGACCTACTTGGTTGAAGCCAAATGGCATGGGCCGCAGATTGGCTTCGCCGACTTGATGACGTTCTCGGGAAAGGTCGCTGGTAAAGCGTCTTGGTCGCGGGGTCTGTTCGTCAGCAATTCCGGATTCACCGCCGGTGGACTGGAAGCGTTTTCACGCGGGCGGCAAACTAATCTGATTTGCGTCGACGGGCTTGACCTGTTCGAAGTCCTCTCACGTCAAGTTTCGTTGATCGACGTCCTAGAGGAGAAGACACGTTGCGCTGCGGAGACCAATCGTGCGTTTGTTGCTATTCGCGATTTAAAGCTGTACCACGAATGATTTACACAAAAATTCTGCTGCTAAAAAAGGTGCAATGCCAAAAAGTTTGTTTATTGAGGCTCTTTACCGAAAGCCTGCTTTTGCCCGTAAGCCGCCTTGAGGCCAACTTTCGCATAGGGAAAGGTATGGTTCTTCAAACGCATTCCATGGTATACCCGCTGGTATATAAATCTGTTTCTTTATCTATTTAACCCATAAAAATCAATCGATTAAATAGTTTTTATAGTCCTGCCTCGAGCTAATAAGCCTTTGCTTACCACCTCACAACGCTGCCATTAGTCCACCCCACCTGGCACTACTCCTTCGGCGCCCGCGAATTCAACAGATCCGTCTCGTCAGCATTCTGGGCAATTTCCTGCTCGACCTTTTCCTTGAGCTTGTCATCCGGCCGGGCGTCGAACAGCGTCTCGGCGCCGGGGTCCTGAAGAATTCGTTTGGCTCGCGCACGCGCAGGGTGGGCGTCATCACTCTGGCGTGCGCCCCTTGCTTCAGGGGTGGTATCAGCCGTGGCCATGGGGGCGTCACTGCCCAAGCGCTCGGGGCTTTGACCCTGAAAGCGCTCCAGCGCCTGTTCAAGAGAGGCATTAAAGCGCAGGCGGTAGATCGGTTCGGGCAGGCTGAAGCCGGCGGCTTCCAGCGCGTGCTTGGTTTCGCGAATGGCGATGCTGCGCGCTCTGGAAAAGTCGGTGTTGGATTGATCCACCCAGACCTGAAATTCGAGCACGATGTTGGAGTCGCCTACCTGCGTGATAATGCCGATCGCTCTGGGCTCTTCCAGCACGAAGGGCAGTTGATGCACGGCGTCCAGCCCGACCTTGATGGCGGCGAGCGGGTCGTCATCGGCATCCACCCCCAGTTCAAAGGTGAAGCGGCGCTCCGGGTTGCTGGTGTAGTTGAGGATGGTGCCCTTGAACACGTCGGCGTTGGGAATGCGCAGCTGGTTGCCATCCAGCGTCATCAGAATGGTCGCGCGCGAAGTCAGCCGCACGACGATGCCTTCCTGCCCGTTGATCACGACCTGATCCCGCGCGCGAAAGGGCTGGCGAATGCTCAGCATCAATGAGGCGATGTAGTTTTCGATGGTGTCCTTGACCGCAAAGCCGACCGCGAGACCGATCACGCCGGCCCCGCCCAGCAGCGTGCCCAGAATGGTCTCGGCGTCCATCAGGCTGAGCGCGAGAATCAGCCCGAAGATGACGAAAATGACCCGGATGGTCTGGGACAGCAGTTCGGCCACGAAGGGGTTGGGCGTCAGGCGCTGCCACAGGCGCTGGCGCCGTGAGAGCCAGACCCCGAACCAGGTCACGAGCGCGAACAGCACGATGCCGACCAGTAGCAGGGGCAGGGCCTTGATCAGCCCTTTTGCCTGCGCGGTCAGTTCCTGAAAGACGGTCGAGACGTTGTCCTGCACATTCAGCGTGCGGTTGATGGCGTCATTGACGGTGACCACGTCGGTCAGGCGGCTGGCCAGGCTGATGGCCTGCTGGGCCTTTTTCTCGTTGGCGGTTTCTCCTGACAGCGTGACCACGCCCTGCACCACGCTGATGTTGACGGCATCAAGGCCGTCAATCTCGGAGAAAATCCCGGCGATGCGGGCCTGAATGTCACGATCCTTGCGCGGACTCGGGGTGGTCTCGATGCCGCCATGGGCCTCTGTATTGGCGCTGCTCTCGGCCTCGCTTGCGCTACCCGACAGGACCTGAGCGGCACTGGAGAGTTCATCGCCGGCATGACTCGGGGCTGCGATGAGCGCACCCAGCAGCAGCGTCACGATAATCGCGATATGGCGCCAGGGGCGGGTATGAAAAGCGAGAGAAAGCGAGGCGGCCATAGTGATCCTGTGTCGAGCTGGGTGCGGCTTGTCGTGGGCGTACCAAGGGACGGGGCCGCAAAAATCGGCTGTATGTGGGAATACTCTAGTCGAGCGGCGCGACCTGTGCGGGCGGTGGGGCAAATTTTAAAACCGGGGCCGCGCTGCTAACGCCGCATGGCCACCTGCGGCAATCATATGAAGGTGGCCGGGTTTCGGGCGCGGCTGAGCCTGTCGTTACTCGCTGATCAGACGCTTGCTGCCAGCCGGCCGATGTCGGCAATGACCTGATCACGCTGCGCCTTGTCGGCCTCTGGCAGATAGACATAGGCGATAGCGATCACCGCGCCGCGATCGGGCGTCCAGGCAAGTCCGATGTCGGCGGCATTGCCAACGCTGTTGGTGCCGGTTTTCTCGGCGATCAGCCAGTTGGCGGGCATTCCGGCGCGCAGGCGGGCATTTCCTGTCTTGCCCTCGATCATCCAGGCGGCGAGCTGATGGCGTGATGACGGCGATAGAGCGTCCCCCAGCAGAAGGGTTTGAAGCGTCTGCATCATCGCCAGCGGCGTGGTGGTATCGCGCTCATCACCCTGATGATCGTGCTCGTTCAGCGCAGGCTCGGTTCGATCCAGCCGGGTGGTGGCATCTCCAATATTGCGCAGAAAGGCCGTCACGCTTTCCGGCCCGCCAAGGCGTTCGATCAGAAGGTTGGCGGCGGCATTATCGCTCCAAGCCACGGCCGCCTGACACAGTTCGGCAATGGTCATGCCGGGGCTGCCGAGCTTCTGCTCGGTGATGGGTGTCCAGCCGGTCAGGTCGGATGCCTTGACCTCGATGCGCTGATCCAGCGAGGCCTTGTCATTATCTACCTGCGCCAGCAGGGCGGCGGCAATGACGACCTTGCAGGTACTGTTGAATAAAAACCGCTCGTCGCCGCGATGGCTGACCACCGCGCCTGTGCCCACATTCATCAGCGCCACACCCAGCCGCCCGCCGTGCTGGGCCTCCAGCGCTTGAATTCTGTCCTGAATCTTCTGATCGCTCGCGGCCGCCGCCGTTTTGGCAAGGGCGGGCAGGGGCAATGCTGCCAGCGGCAGCAGGGAGGCCATACGTAGCAGGTGTCGACGATGGATCAGCGGCATGCAGATGCTCCTCGGATAAAGCAGCCAACATAGCCCGAAGCGGCGATGGAAAACAGGTGAGGGGCTTTGTGATGGCTGATATGGGGACTGCGCTATACATTAAAGCGTTTTAATGGATCGACAGGCTCGTCCTGGCTATCAAGTCATGTCCTGATGATCGATACAGGAGGGTGCAACAGCATGAGTGTGATCATTTCACCAATTCAGCCCGAGGATGAGGCACGGTTTCTTGAGGCAGTGGCGCGAAGCCGCGAGCTACTGGGCGAGTGGGTCAATCCGCCTTCTGATTCAGATCGCTTTGCCCAGCACGTTGCGAGGTACTCGTCGGAGCATAATGTCAGCTATCTGGCTCGTACCAGCGAAGGCGAACTCATCGGCTGTATCAACATCAACAACATCGTGCGCGGCGCTTTTCAGTCAGGGGCACTCGGTTATTACGCGTTCTCGCCATATAACGGTCGGGGCCTGATGAAACAGGCGATGTCACTGGTCATCTCCGAGGCCTTTGGCCACCACCAGCTGCACCGGCTGGAAGCCAACATTCAACCCGATAATCCGGCCTCCATCGCGCTGATCAGATCGCTGGGGTTCAGGTTTGAGGGGCATTCGCCGCGCTTTCTCAACATTGCCGGGCAGTGGCGGGACCATGACCGATACGCCATCACGGTGGAGGAGTGGTCATGATGTGTCGTGTGCCTGTTTCCTGCCCGGTGATCTCCTTTTAAAGCCCTGCAACGAAAGTCTTGTTCCGACGTCAAGCATCGAGGTGTCGTGCCGATATCAAGAGGGCCCGTCCATAGTCTATGGCTGTTCAAAACTCCCTCGGAATTGGTGCAATGACCATAAGAGATCTCTCTATCAGCAAGCAGATCGGGCTGGGCTTTTTTGTCGCTGTCCTGTTTCTTGTGCTCAGCGGAGTCTTGAACTCGCTGAGCCTTCGTAGCGTCAACGACGCCATGCTGTCGCTGTATAACGACCGGGTCGTTCCTCTGAAGGACCTCAAGGTGATTTCGGATGCCTACGCGGTGGACGTGATCGATGCCGTCAACAAGGCCAATGCCGGTCTGATGACAGCCGAGCAGGCGTTGCAGAACGTGCGCAGCGCCCATGAGGTCATCAATGATCACTGGGCCGACTATATGAACACGACGCTGACGCCTGAAGAGGCGGAAGCCGCAGCGCGTGCCCAGTCCCTGTTTGCGGCCGCCGATACGGCGCTCAATCAGGTGGAGCAGGTGTTGCAGGGCGTCAGCGGCCAGGTCGAAGGTCAGCTGGCGGCGATTGATGGACCGCTTTATGCCGCCATTGACCCGATCAGTGATGCCATTGGTGAGTTGATCACGCTTCAGTTGAGCGCCGCCCAGGACGGTGTGGCGCTCGGCGAGTCCCATTATCATCAGGCGATGCTGAACACGTTGATACTGGCACTAATGGCCGTGGCGATCTCGATTGTCGTGGCGGTGGTGATTACCCGTGGTATCACCGGGCCACTGAAACAGGCAGTTGAACAGGCCAGAGCGGTGGCCGCCAGGGATCTGTCGGTCAGCGTTGAGGCGCGCTCGCGTAATGAAATCGGCCAGCTTCTGATGGCGCAAAATCAGATGGTGCAGGGGCTTTCGCAGGTAGTGGTTAGCGTGCGCCGCAACGCCGAAAGCGTGGCCTCGGCCAGTGCACAGATTTCTCAGGGCAATGATGATCTGAGCCAGCGCACCATGGTGCAGTCTTCCGCCATCGAGCAGACTTCCGCCTCCATGGAGGAGATGGGGTCGAGTGCGACACAAAATGCCGAGAATGCCCGCAAGGCCAGTCAGCTGACGTCCAGTGCCAGTGTCGTGGCGTCCGAGGGAGGAGAGGTGGTCGGTCAGGTCGTGCAGACAATGCGTGAGATCAATGACAGCAGCGGTCGGATCAACAGCATCGTGGGTGTGATCGATGGCATCGCCTTCCAGACCAATCTGCTGGCACTTAACGCCTCGGTGGAGGCCGCGCGTGCCGGCGAGCAGGGACGCGGATTTGCGGTGGTGGCCAGTGAGGTCCGCAGTCTGGCCCAGCGCAGTGCCGAGGCGGCGAAGGATATCCGTTCACTGATCGAGGAAAGCGTTCAGCGGGTTGAGCGCGGCTCGGTGCTGGTGGATCAGGCGGGCCGAACCATGAGCGACATTGTCGCGTCCATCAAACATGTCAGCGAGATCGTCGGTGACATCAGCGGAGCCAGCAGCGAGCAGAGCCTGACGGTGGGGCAGGTCAGCCAGGCCGTCAACCAGATTGATGAAACCACTCAGCAGAATGCGGCACTGGTCGAGGAGTCGGCTGCGGCCGCAGCCAGCCTGAAAACCCAGGCACATGAACTGGTGGCAGCCGTTGGTCAGTTCAGGCTGGTACGGTAAAACCAGAGCGGTGTTCAGGTCCGATATTTCGGCCGCTATGGTGTTGAAATATAACCTCTCTTAAGAAAGCGTTGTGATCGTTTCGACTTTAGTGTCAGACAGGGGGAATGTTTTTCGCATGGCGTAGTCATAGGGCGTTGATGTGACGGGGCTTGAGAGGGTAGGCCAGACCAAAGCCTTCAGATATTGAATACTTCGGCCTGGCCCCCTGCTTTCCCGGACACCGGCTTTCGCGGCTGCTACGGCAACCGTGTGTCCCTTTAATCCTGTTTAATGGAATGACCATGCTGACTCTGGCCGCACTGCAAGCTTTTGTTCTGGGGATACTGGAAGGACTGACCGAGTTTCTTCCTGTCTCCAGTACCGGGCACCTGATCGTTGCAGGGGATCTGCTCAACTTTAACGGTGACACGGCTACGGCCTTCAAGATCGTGATTCAGCTGGGGGCCATTTTAGCGGTCATGTGGGAGTTTCGTGAGCGCGTGATCGGGGTGGTTCGAGGTCTGCCACGCGAGCCACAGGCGCAGCGCTTTGCGCTGAATGTGCTGGTGGCCTTTATTCCTGCCGTCATTCTGGGACTTTTGCTGGCGGATCTGATCGAGCACTGGCTCTTTAATCCGGTGACGGTCGCGACGGCGCTTGTGATCGGCGGCTTTGTCATGCTCTGGGCAGAAAAGCGCGAACACCCCGTCAAGGCCGAAACGGTCGATGACATGACCTGGCCGCTTGCGCTCAAGGTCGGGCTGGCACAGTGTCTGGCGCTGATTCCCGGTACTTCGCGCTCGGGCTCTACCATCATCGGCGGGTTGCTGTTTGGCCTTTCACGCAAGGCGGCGACCGACTTCTCGTTTTTTCTGGCCATGCCGACCATGATCGCCGCCACGGTCTATTCACTGTGGAAATATCGCGACATTCTGCACCTGTCGGATCTGCCGATCTTTGCCATCGGTTTTGTCACCACCTTCATTGTGGCCATGCTGACGGTGCGAGCGCTATTGAAGTTCATTGCCAGCCACAGCTACGCGGTATTTGCCTGGTATCGCATTGCCTTTGGCCTGTTGATCCTGGCGACCTGGTATTTCGGAATTGTTGACTGGAGCACGGCGCAGGCGTAATGCCCGTGTTGATGACGGTGGCCTGATTTAATGTGCTGTTCGGTGGCGTTCCATGATGTTCATGACCACACTTTTGAGGTCATTGATCCATCAGGGAGGAAGGCATGGCGACTCGCTATGAAGTGCACGAACACGCCACCGCGCACGTACAGGGTGCCCCCAACCGGGAGCAGCAAAAGGAAATCGACGATATGCCTTTGGAGTGCTTTCGCATCTGGGACAATCAGCAACAGCGCTACGTCAGCGAAGAGTATGAAGTTCGCGAGGAAGCCGAAGAAGACTGTCAGCGGTTGAACGAAGAGGGCTGACCTCCTTCAGCCATCAGACATCAGGCCCACCGGTTACCGACCGGTGGGCCTTTTTGATCCCCGTGGCGCATGAGCAATGGCCTGAAGGCAGAGTCCCCTGACCACCGCAGCATGGTCGACTCCGTGCGAGGGCTGAGATGTGTTAAATACGCCTTGACCTTATAGGAGGTACAAGGTTTAAAAAGATCATGTTCATCTTCAAAGGAGTCTTGTCATGTCTGATCAAACCACCTGCGCCTGCCCGAAATGCACCTGTGACGTTAAAGACAATGCCGTTGAGCGTGACGGCGAGCTTTACTGCTGCCAGGCCTGTGCCACCGGCCATGCCGACGGCTCGAAGGATTGCGGTCACAACTGCAGCTGCGGCGAGTAATCACCGCCTGAAAGGGCGCCTTTTACCGGGCCTGTCATGACATGACCCTTCGGCCATACGCCGCGGGGTCATTTTTATGGGCCACTGCAAGGTGTGGCCTGCGACAAATGGCCCGAGGACCTGGTCTTGATAAGTCAGCTGCTCGCAACCATCTCATGAGGTAATCCACGCTGACAGGAGTTCTGCATGAGCGCTGCACGTATTTTGATGGTTCTGACCTCTCACGACGAGATGGGCAACACCGGCCACAAGACCGGCTTCTGGGCAGAAGAGTTTGCCGCACCCTATTACACCTTTCTTGATGCCGGCTGCGAGATCGTGCTGGCCACGCCAAAGGGCGGTGCTGCTCCGATCGATCCCAATAGCGAAGGCGAAGACGCCCAGACCGAGGCCACGCGTCGCTTCTACGCCGATGATGAGGCAAAAGCACGCATCGCCAATACGGCACGGCTTGCTGACATGCGTGCCGAGGATTTCGACACCGTGTTTTATCCCGGCGGCCACGGCCCGCTGTGGGATCTGACCGACAACCAGGACTCCATTGCGCTGCTGGAAGATTTCCTGCGCCAGCAAAAGCCGATTGCCTCGGTCTGTCACGCGCCTACGGCGTTTTTGAATCTCAAGGACGAGCAGGGCGAGTTTGTCATCAAGGGCAAGAAAGTGGCCGGCTTTACCAATGAGGAAGAGGCCGCCGTGGGCCTGACAGATGTGGTGCCGCATCTGCTGGAGGATGAGCTCAAGCACCGCGGGGCGGAGTATCAAAAGGTTGAGGCCTTTGCCCCGTTCGCTGTCGTCGATGGCCTGGTCATTACCGGCCAGAATCCGGCAAGTTCGGAAGCCGTGGCCGAAAAGCTGCTTCAGTCCCTCAAGCGCTGAAGGCTTGAATGATCAAAAAGCCCCAATGCATTGGCGTTGGGGCTTTTTTTTGTTTCAACTACCTCAGAGGGTTTGTCGTCTCCAGGGGGGAGATTATTTGTCGAGCAGTATCCAGATGGTAAATCCCAGAAACGCCAGCAGGATAAAGATTAACCGCGGATTCATGTGATGGTGTCCTTCGAGTGATGAAAGGCCGTCATCCAGGGGCCTGTCTTATCATGCCTCGATCATGAGAATAAAAAAATACGAATATACGGATTGAACCGGTGGCAGGGGCTCACTGACATTATCCCTTGATAGAGATTCGTGGGTAGGTAGACTGGTCTACCTACCTGTAAATGACGGATCATGATCATGACGTCCCCTGAACCCCTGCGAGCGGCCAGTGCGCGTGAGCGACTGCTCGATGCCGCGGCCATCCTGTTCTACAGCGATGGTATTGTCGCCACCGGCATTGATGCCATCGTCCGTCGAGCAGGCGTGGCCAAAAAAAGTCTTTATAACAACTTCGATTCCAAGGCAGCGTTGGTGGCCGCCTATCTGGAAGCCCGCCACGGTGAATGGCTGGCCCTTTATGAATCCCGGATGAGAAAGGCATTCACCCCTGTTGATCGGGTACTGGCGGTCTTTCTGGCCTATCAGGACCACGCCGAGTGGGCCTATGAGCGCGGTTTTCGGGGCTGTGGACTGCTCAATGCCGCCGCCGAGCTGCCGGCAGGTCATGACGGTCGCGCTGTGGTCCTTCTTCACAAGCGCCAGGTGGAATCACTGCTGGCGGCGCCGCTCAAGGAGATGAGCGATGATGAGGCTGCGGCGTCACGGTTGGCGCATCAGCTTGCCTTTCTTCTTGAAGGCGCGATGGTACGCGCGGGTCTTGAAGGCCACAGCCGCTGCGTGCGCGAGGCCCATGACATGGCCCGGGTGATGGTGAATGCCTTATGAATACCGCGGCTCGTGAGCGTTTTCTCGGTGTGGCCGGCGTGCTTCTGGCGGCTGTGTTGTGGGGCACGACCGGCACGGCGGCGACTTTCGCACCGCAGGTCAGCGCCATTGCCATCGGGGCGGTGGCGATGGGAATCGGCGGGCTTTTGCAGGCACTGGTGGCTGCGCCGCGCATTCGAAAGGCCTGGCCGTTGCTGCGTGCCCGCAGACTCTGGCTGTTGTCGGGCGCCGTGGCGGTGGCGATCTATCCGCTGGCGTTTTATGGCTCGATGCGTCTGGCCGGGGTCACCATTGGCACAGTGGTGTCGATCGGCTCGGCACCGCTGCTCTCGGCGTTGATCGAATCGCGTCTTGATGGCCTGGTGCTGGGGAGGCGCTGGAAGATCGGTGCGACGCTGGGGCTTGTTGGCATGGTGCTGCTGTGTCTGGCAGAAACCGGACCCACTGCGGGCGTGGGGAGTACCTCGCAGGTGCTGCAAGGGGTGGCCATGGGGCTGGTGGCAGGTCTGACCTATGCGTTTTATTCCTGGTCGGCGCGGCGTCTGATGCAGGGCGGGATTTCGACACGTGCAGCCATGGGGGCGACCTTTGGGCTGGGCGGACTGATGCTGATGCCGGTACTGCTGTTGACCGGTGCGCCCCTTCTGGCCTCGAGCGGCAATGCCGCGGTCGGGCTCTACATGGCGCTGGTGCCGATGTTTCTGGGCTATCTCGGTTTCGGATTTGGTCTTGCAAGAGTGCCGGCCAGTACGGCCACGACCATCACGCTGTTTGAACCGGTGGTGGCGGCCCTTCTGGCTGTGGTGATCGTTGGCGAACGTCTGCCGCTGCTGGGCTGGGCCGGCATTGTTCTGGTGGTGGCCTGCCTGGTCTGTCTTACGGCGCCGGTGCGCTGGTCGCGCTCTGGAGCTGCGGCGGTGTCAGGCACATCCTGATGCCTATGGCCGGGGCGTGGTGTCAGGTCGCTGCCCGTCATCCCAGGGCGGCGTCTCGCCGATCGTTTCCTGTAGATAGTCCATGAAGGCGGCCACCTTGGGCGTGCGCAGTCGGCCATCGGTGGTCAGCACGTGGATCATGCGCTGCTCGGGCACCACTTCGCAGCGCCACTCCCTTAAAAGCGGAATCAGCTGGCGCAATCGCAACGCCTCATCGATCAGCCAGGTCGGAAACAGCACGATGCCCTGACCAAGGATGGCGGCCTGCAGCAGGCTGTCGGCATCGTTGCTATAGAGGCTGCCGGTCAGCTCGAACGCCGTCGGGGCCTCGTCCTTTGGCGCCTGAAAATACCAGCGCTGCCGGCCCAGCTCTCCCTGATAGAGCAGACAGTCGTGATCCCTGAGCGCTTCAGGTGTTGCCGGCGTGCCGTGACGGGCGAGATAGTCGGGCGCCGCGACGGCCACATAGTGCATCGGCGCCAGTGGCCGGGCAATCAGGGAGGAGTCGGCCAGTCGCCCGACACGAAAGGTAATGTCGCTGCCTTCGCGCACCGGATCGGTCAGCGCATCGGTGAGCAAAAGCTCTGCGCGTACGTTCGGATAGCGCTGTTGAAAGCCGCGCAACAGCGGCACGACCTGATGGCGGCCAAAGGCCACCGGACTATTGATGTGCAGGGTGCCCGACGGCGCCTGCGCGGGGCTTTTGAGTGCTTCAGTCGCCTGATCAATCTGCTCAAGCGTGCCGCGAATCTGTTCGTAGTACTGCCGGCCGGCCTCGGTCAGCGTGACCGCTCGGGTGTGGCGGTAGAGCAGCCTAACCCCCAGGCTTTTCTCCAGCGCGCCCACCTGGCGTGACACGGAAGACACCGCCATATGGAAGTGCCGTGCGGCACTGGTAAAGCTGCCGGTCGCTGCGACCCGCTCGAACGTACGTAACGCATTGAGATCCATCATGTTGCACCGGATGCAATAATCATTTGCATGATGTTCGATTTTAGCAACGCTACGCAAGCACCATACTCCCTGCCATCACTGAACGAACAGGGAGTCTTGTCATGCAAAAAGGTGTTGCACTGGTGGTGGGTGCCACGGGCATTACCGGCGGAAATCTGGCCACTTATCTGGTGGCCAGCGGCTGGACCGTTTATGGGCTGTCGCGTCAGCCCACCGGCAAGGATGGCGTGATTCCGATATCTGCCAACCTGCTGGATGCCGAGGCGACCGCACAGGCACTCGAAGGCCTGCCGATCAGTCATGTCTTTTACTGCACGTGGACCAAACGTGACAGCGAGCAGGAAAACGTTGAGGCCAACGGCGCGATGATGAATAACCTCTTCGCCGCGCTGGACCCGGAAAGGCTGGTGCATGCGGCACTGGTCACCGGCACCAAGCAGTATCTGGGTTCGTTTGAAAGCTATGGCAGCGGCCGGGTCGAAACGCCGTTTCGCGAGTCGGCCCCGCGCGTGGCGGGGGAAAACTTCTACTACACGCTGGAAGATATCCTGATCGAAGCCGCTGGCAAATACGGCTTTGCCTGGAATGTGCACCGCCCGCATACCGTCATCGGTCATGCCCGCGGCAACGCCATGAATATCGGCACCACGCTGGGTGTTTATGCCTCGATCTGCAAGGCCACCGGCCGGCCATTTGTGTTCCCGGGCTCACAGCTTCAGTGGAATGCGCTGACCGACATGACCGATGCGCTGCTGCTGGCCCGTCAGATGGAATGGGCGTCACTGACGGCCGGCGCGCACAACCAGGCGTTCAATACGGTCAACGGTGACACCTTCCGCTGGCGCCGCATGTGGCAGGAAATCGGCGAGTTCTTCGGCCTTGAAGTGGCGGACTGCCCCGAAACGCCGCAGCCGCTGGAAGCGCAGATGGCCGGTCTCGAGCCCGAGTGGCAAAGCATTGCCGAGCAGCATGGTCTGGTCGAGCCGGACGTGACAAAGCTCGCTTCCTGGTGGCACACCGATGCCGATCTTGGCCGCGAGCAGGAGTGTGTCAACGATATCGTCAAGTGCCGCGACTTCGGCTTTGACGAGTTCCGTGAAACGCGCGCGGCCTTTTTCGATCTCTTTACCCGCCTGCGGGCGGAGAAGGTCATCCCGTAAGCGGATAGCGCCCTGCGATCAAGCGCCCGCCACTCGATGAGTGGCGGGCTTTTTTGATACAGCAAAAGGCTGGTCAACAAGAGGCTGAACGCCGCATTGACCATGATTCTATTGTGTTCTGGCCCTTTCCCATTTCAGCACGCCTTCGATGGCACCCTCATCTTCCAGCGTGCCCTCCCGGGCAAACCTTGCCCAAAGTGCTCGCAGCTGGCGGCCGCTGGTTGCCATATCCTGCTCGGTCATGCCCTCGACAATGCCGGCAGGTCGCCACTGCTCCCAGCCAGCGAACAAAAGGGGCAGATCGATGCTGTGGCAGGCGCCACGCGCGGCACGCCCGCTGCCCCAGTCCAGCCGGTATTGCCAGGCGCGGCCTTCGGCGTCGGCATGTTGTTGAGCAAAACGCTCGGCGGGGTAGGCATACAGACGGGTGGTAATGAACCGGCTCAGAACCTGTCGCAGCCGTGGGCCAATGATGGGCAGACGAAAGATTCCCTGCAGCGGCTCGGCCTCGGGAATGAAAAGCTCGGCTTCATCGACGTTGTAACCAATCAGCAGATCGCAATGCGGTGCGCGCTGTTCAAGCGCGGTGCGGCGCTGCCTGAGCGAGGGCAGTGGGGTCTGGCCAAACTGTACGCCAAAGGGCATCAGGCCGCCCGGCAGGTAGCGCTGACCAATCTTCTCGACCTGTCGCTGGGCGTCCAGACAAGCCTCCATCGAACTCTGCTCGTCGACGCGCTCGGCGGCTCTGGCCATGGCGATATGCATGCCGCGACGGCCGGGAGTAATAATGCCCAGCGGTGCGCTCTGAATAATGGCGCGATGGAAAAGCCCGCGGGTGTCCTCGGCGGCCATCAAGTGAGCGATGGCGTCCCCCCGGCCGACTCACCGAACAGGGTGACACTGTCGGGGTCGCCGCCAAAGGCTGAAATGTTGTCCCTGATCCAGCGCAGCGCGGCAATCATGTCCAGAAGGCCCAGATTGGCGGGCCGGTGTTGTGTCTTTTTGTTTGCTGTTTCCTTATAAAAGTCGCCGCCCACGAAGCCGAAGATGCCCAGCCGGTAGGTGATGCTGACCACGACCACCTCCTGCTCCGATGCCAGCGGTTTCGTGTCGTGGATGGGCAGGTCGCCCGCGCCGAAAATGTAGGAGCCACCGTGAATCCAGACCATAACCGGTCGTGGTGTCGTGGCCGGCCTGGAGGGCAGGCAGATGGACAGCCGCGCACAGTCTTCCAGCTGGGGCAGGACGCCGGGTGACACGCCCAGCAGGCGGGTAAAGGCCTGCATCGGGCGCTGTGGACTGGCCGGTGCCCACTGTGTGGCGTGGATCGGCTGTCGCGCCGGTGCCACCTGCTCCGGGGGGTGAAAGCGTCGGGTATGGGCGTAGGCAATGCCGGTGGCGCGAAGCACGTCGCCATCGCGCCAGCCGATGATCTCGCCGGCGGGGGCACTGAAACGGGGTGGGTCTGCCGGGGTCTCTGACATCCGGGGGCTCTTGTTGTGGCGCTTTTCAGGGCAGACGCCCGGAGTGAGCCGGGCTCGTCCCCGGGCGCGAAGGGGCCGGTCTGTCACGGTATGACGCTAGCCCAGCAGCTGCGGGTTGAGATGCCAGGTGCTCCAGGTGAGTGCGGTGGCCAGCGTCACCCAGGCGAGATAGGGCACCAGCAGAGCGCCGGCGAGCGGTTTGACGCGCCAGAAGGCGATCAGCGTGGCAAGAATCAATAGCCACAAGGCGACCGTACCGGCAAAGGCGACGGCGCCCAGGTGCCAGACAAAATATATCCAGCTCCAGAGGGCGTTAAGCGCCAGCTGCACGACAAAAAGCGTCAGCGCCGGGCGCACGTTCTGCACGAGTTTTTCCCGCCAGACACACCAGGCCGAGATCCCCATCAGGGCATAGAGCGTAGTCCATACCGGGCCGAAGGCGCCGGCCGGTGGCGCCCAGGAGGGCTGCTGCAGCTGCTGATAGAACGAGGCGGCGTCAACGGAGGCTACGGCCCCAATGGCGGCAGCGATAAAGGCCAGCAATAGCCAGCCGGCAAGTCCCATGTACTGTTGACGTTGGGTCAGTGACTCCATGCCATCTCTCTTCCTTGAAGGTCCATTTTAAACGTCTGCCCTTGTGGTTCCAGCGAGGAGGCCGCGACGGGGCAGGGGCTTATATCCTACACAATAGCGCTCGCGACGGGGTGTGACAGTGGGGCAGGATGTCTCATGAATGAATTCACTCATGGGAGACACCATGCAGATTGCGATCATGGGCGCCGGTGCCGTTGGCAGCTACTACGGGGCGCTGCTGGCGCGTGCCGGCCATGCGGTCACGCTGATTGGCCGTGCGGCGCACGTTGAGGCGATACAGTCCAACGGACTGACCCTGGAAACGTCGTCGGGCCGCGAGACGCTCAGGGTGACGGCCAGCCAGGAGATAGACGCCCTGAAGGATGCCGAGCTGGTGCTTTTTTGCGTCAAATCCACGGATACCGAAACGGCCGGCGCCTTGATGGCATCGGTACTGTCGGACACTGCCGTGGTGCTGAGCCTGCAAAACGGCGTGGATAACGCCGACCGGCTCGCTGAAGTATTGGACCGGGAGGTGGTTCCGGTGGTGGTGTATGCCGCGGTGGCCATGCCAGGGCCGGGTCATGTGCGCCATCACGGCGGCGGGGAGCTCGCGCTGGGGGCATCGACGGTAAGCGCCTCACTGGTGAGGCTGTTTCAGGACGCCGGCATGGCAGCAACAACGGCCGATGACGTGACCGGCATGCTGTGGACAAAGCTTGTGATCAACTGCGCCTGGAATGCGGTATCGGCCATTACCCGGCAGCCCTACGGGGCATTGATGGCCATTGATGGTCTACGGGAAATGGTCATGACGGTGACTGGCGAGTGTCGGGCCGTGGCGCAGGCCTGTGGGGTCGTTCTGCCGGAGGATCTGGAGCATTCAACGCTCATGATTGCTGAAACCATGGCAGGTCAGCGCTCCTCGATGGCGCAGGATCTTGCCCGCAAACGACAGGGCGAGATCGAGCATCTCAACGGTTTCATCGTGCGAAAGGCAAAAGTCCACGACATTGATGTGCCCGTCAATCACAGCCTGCTGGTGCTGGTCCGTGCCCTTGAGCAGGGCCACCGCAATGTTGATATCGCTTGCCGATGACATGAGGATTTTCTGATATCAACGGCTGATCTCTGGCCCGTGGGGCATTGTACTTTGGTCACGATATCGACCAAAGCCGCGCTCTCTGTTGATGTGGTGCACTGTACAGTCCACTGAACGATGTTCAATCCACTGGACGACCGCTGAGTTTCGGAGCGCAGCATGACCCCTGAAAAGCTGAAAGTGGCGGTGGCGACACCGTTGAGCGAGGCGCTGTGCGCACTGATCGAGTCAAGGTTGCCCGAGATCGAGCTGATGCGAGATCAGTCGCTGTTGCCGCCCATGCGTCATCCGGCGGACTTTGCCGGTGATCCGGCATTCAGGCGCACGCCGGAGGAGGAGGCGCGCTTTGATGCGATGCTGTGCGAGGCGGACGTGCTCTACGGCATCCCGGATGTCGATCCGCAGCGTCTGGCAAAAATTGTTGAGGCCAACCCCAGGCTGCGCTGGGTACACGTGATGGCCGCCGGCGGTGGCGGTCAGGTCAAGGCGGCGGGGCTCTCGGCTGATGCACTGGAGCGGGTGATGTTTACCACCTCCGCCGGAGTGCATGGCGGGCCGCTGGCGGAGTATGCGGTATTTGGCGTACTGGCCGGCGCCAAGCAGTTGCCACGCATCGTGGCCGAACAGCGCGATCACCACTGGGGTGGGCGCTGGATGATGGGACAGATCAGCGAACAGCAGGTGCTGGTTCTGGGGCTGGGGGGCATCGGGCGTGAGGTGGCGCGTCGTCTGTCACTGCTGGACATGCATGTGCTGGGCGTCTCTCGCCAGCAGCGCATGGTGCCTCATGTCGATGAAATCATCCCGCCGTCCCAGCTGCGCGAGGGCGTGCGTCGTGCCGATGCCATCGTCATTGCACTGCCGGGTACGGAGGCCACCGAAGGACTGATCGATGCCGAGCTGCTGGCCGAAATGAAGCCCGGCGTCACCATCGTCAACGTAGGCCGGGGCACGGTGATTGATGAGCCCGCCCTGATCGAGGCCCTCAAGCGTCAGCACATCGGCCTGGCGGTACTGGATGTCACGGCCTCGGAGCCGCTGGATCAGGCGTCACCGCTATGGGACCTGCCCAATGTACTGCTGACCCCGCACACCGCGGCGCTCAGCGAGTCGGAAGATCGGCTGATTGCTGAATTCTTCGCCGATAACGCTCGCCGTTACCTCAATGGTGAGGCGCTTAGAAACCGTGTCGACACGGTCGAGTTTTACTGATGAGTGCGCCGGCCGTCACTCGTGCGCTGCGCGTGCTGGCGCTGCTGGAAGCCGCCGGCGGCGAGACGCTCGGCGTAAGCGAAATGGCGCGCCAGCTGGGGGTGGCGCGCTCGTCGCTGTTCAACGTCTGTCTGGCACTGGAGGCCGAGGGCGTGGTCCAGCGCAGTGACGGCGGCTACCGGCTCGGGCGACGGCTGGTCGAGCTGGGCGGTGCCTATCTGCGCACGGTAGATCCGGTTCAGGCGTTCTATCAGGCCTGCAGCGATACCTCTCTTCTTCACGATGAAATCTGTCAGCTGGCGGTGCTCGACGGCACGGAGGTGCTCTACCTTGCTGCGCACGCCGGGCGTCTGCCGCTGCGAATGACGGCCAGCATCGGCAGTCGCTTCCCGGCCTCGATCACTGCCGTGGGCAACGCGCTGCTGGCTCAGCTTGACGATGACGAGCTTCGGGCGCGCTTTGAAGACCCGGCCACCCGTCCGGCCTGGACGGCCGATTCAACGACCGATCTTGAGGCGTTGATTGACAAGATTCGGGTCGCGCGGGGGCGCGGTTTTGCACTGGACAAGGGTGAGGTGTTTCCGGGTATTCGAGGGCTGGCCGTCGCCGTGGCGCCTCAATACAGCGGTGAGCAGGCCTATGCGGTGGGCGCCTCGCTTTTGGAGGTGTATTGCAATATCGACATCGAACAACAGGCCGTCAAGGCGCTGTCTGCCATGGCGGCCCATATCGCCAATCCAATGAATCTGGGCAGGGGCGGCGCCGTCGTTGGTGCCTGACGGCAGGCTCCAGTAGCCACTTTGAAAGGGGGAAGACACATGCGAAAGGGTGACGAGACGGGATCACATATGCGGGTGGGCATGATCGGGCTTGGCAGCATGGGCATGCCGATGGCGCGCAATCTGCTGGCGGCCGGCGTGGCCAGCCGGGTCAGTGTGTTTGGCCGCTCGCCGGAGAAGCTGGCGCCCGCACTTGAGGCCGGCGCCGAGCGCTGTGACACCCCGGGCGCGGTCGCTTCGCAAAGCGATGTGCTCATCACGGTGCTGCCGGACCTGCCCCAGCTCGAGGCGCTGATCGACGGTGAGGATGGCCTTCTGGCAGGGCTTGCCGGCCCGCTGGTCCTGGTAATCTGTTCGACCTCATCGCCTGAAGGCGTGCGCGCGCTGGCCAGGCGTCTTGATGAGCAAAGCGATGGGCAGATTCGAGTGCTGGATGCCCCGCTTTCAGGCGGAACGGACGGCGCCGAGGCCGGCCGGCTGTCCATCATGGTGGGCGGTGAGCAGGAAGATCTCGAGCGGGTGCGCCCCGTGCTGGAAACCATGGGGACACCGGTGCTGCTGGGGCCGCTGGGGGCGGGGGAGGTCGCCAAGGCCTGCAATCAGATGGTGGTGGCCGCCACCATGGTGGCGCTGTCCGAGGCCACGGTGATCGCCGAGCGCGCGGGCCTGGATGTTGAAAGGCTGTTGGGCTGTCTGGGCGGCGGCTACGCGGGCGGGCGCTTTCTGGAGTCACGCAAGCAGCGTCTGATCGACAAGGATTACACCCCTTCCGGCATCGCCCGCTACATGATCAAGGATCTGGGGTTTGCGCGTGATGAGGCCGCGCAGCAGCAGGTGACCACGCCTCAGCTGTCAACGCTTCTGGCGCTGTATCACGACCTCGGCGAGCGCGGGCTGGGCGAGCTTGATCTGACCGTGACCCAGCGGTACATCGCCGAACTGGACCGATTGCCCGGTAGCGCCCCGGCCTCATCAGAGAGCAAGTGAGTCACGCCGAGATGTGATGCAGGACTCAACAACAGCGGATAACCGGGCAGGCGGTCCGAACAGGGTGGTGGGAGGGAGCGATGACGATACTTCGCGGGGTGTGGCGCAGCATTGAGTGGCTGATTGTGGCCCTGATGACCGCCATGATGGTGCTGGTGTTTTTCAACGTGGTGCTGCGCTACGGCTTCTCCTCCGGGCTGCGCTCCGGTGTTGAGCTTTCAAGGCTTGGTTTTGTCTGGGTGGTCATGCTGGGCGCTTCCCTGTGTTTGAAGGATGGCGAGCATCTGGCGGTGGCAGAGTTCTTTGATCGTTTGCCGGGGGCCGTGCGTTCCGTTATCGCGCGCGTGCTCTGGATCGTGATTCTGGGCGCCTCGATCATGCTGCTGATGGGCTGCTGGAAGCAGACACTGGCCAACTGGCACAACATTTCCCCCCTGACCGGGCTTCCGACCGGACTGTTCTATCTGGCAGGCGTTGTGGCCGGGGGATTGATGAGTATCACCTCGCTGATCGGACTGCTGCGTCCCGGCCCCGGGCGAGCGCCTGGAGAGCAGGGGGGCGAGGGGCATTCGCTGGCGGTCGATGAGGCCACGTCTTCTTCCAACGGGGAGCACCGCTCATGACGCTGGCACTGTTTCTTGGCGTGCTGATTGGCGCGATTCTGCTGCGCTTGCCGGTGGCCTTTGCGCTGCTGCTGGCAGCCGGAGCATTGATGCTCAATCTGGGCATGTTCAGCGCTGACATCCTGTCGCAGTCGATGATCAACGGCGTGGATAATTTCGCGCTGCTGGCGATTCCCTTTTTCATGATCGCAGGCGAGGTAATGGCGGTTGGCGGGTTGTCCGATCGCATTGTAAAGCTTGCCATGACGCTGGTCGGACACTGGCGGGGCGGGCTGGGCTATGTGGCGATCATCACCTCACTGCTGCTGGCGGGGCTTTCGGGCTCGGCCGTGGCAGATGCGGCGGCACTGGTCAGCATTCTCTATCCCATGATGCGCAAGAGTGGCTATCCGGCGTTTCGCTCGGTAGGGCTTTTGGCGGCCGGTGGCATTATCGCGCCGGTCATTCCGCCCTCGCTGCCGCTGATCATTCTGGGGGTGGCCGGCAATATCTCGATTGCCAAGCTCTTTATCGGCGGCATCGTACCCGGCCTTCTGATGGGGCTGGCGCTGATGGTGACCTGGCGGTTCATGATGCGTAAATCCGATCTTGAAACGCAGCCAAGGGCGAGCCGGGCAGAACGCCTCAAGGCGCTCAAGGAGAGCTTCTGGGCGCTGCTTTTGCCGGTCATCATCATTGTGGGCATCCGCTTTGGGGTCTTTACCCCGACGGAAGCCGCCGTGGTGGCTGCGGTCTACGCCATTGTCGTCTCGACCGTGATCTATCGTGAAATGAGCCTCGCCAAGCTGGCACAGGTATTGAAAAGTGCCGGCCGCTCAACGGCGCTGGTGATGTTTCTGGTCGGCGCGGCGATGGTGGCCTCCTGGGTCATTACCATCGCGCAACTGCCGCAGCAGCTGGCCGAACTGCTGGGGCCGCTGGTCGACAATCCAAGGCTTTTGATGGCGGCCATCATGGTGGTGGTGCTGCTGGTGGGCATGGTGATGGATCTGGCACCTGCGATTCTGATTCTGGTGCCGCTGTTCATGCCGCTGGTACGTGAAGCGGGGATCGATCCGATCTACTTCGGTCTGATGTTTGTCATCAACTGCTGTATCGGCTTGATCACGCCGCCGGTGGGCACCGTGCTCAACGTGGTCTGTGGCATCAGTAAAACGACAATGAGTGAGGCCGTACGCGGCGTCTATCCCTTTGTTCTGGTGTATATCGCACTGCTGGCACTGTTTGTGCTCATACCCCAGATCATTACCGTGCCGATGCACTGGCTGATCGGCTGATCTTCAAGGAGCAACAACATGAAAAGATTCCTGTCTGGTATGACGCCTGGTTCCACAACACTTGCAACGACTGCTGCGGCGCTGCTGCTGGCCATGTCGGTGTCGAGCAGTGCTCTGGCAGCCACAACGCTGCGCTTTGCCCACCCCACACCCGAGAGCGACCTGCAGCACAAGCTGGCCGAGAAGTTCAAGGAGGAGGTCGAGGCCCAGAGCAATGGCGATCTCAAGGTGCAGATCTTTCCCAACGGTCAGCTGGGCAACGATGCCCAGATGATTGACGGGGCTCGTTCCGGCATCATCGATATTACGCTTTCCGGGTTGAACAACTTTACCGGCATGGTGCCACAGGCCGGCGCCTTTGAGCTGCCGTTCATGTTTGCCGACAGCGCCGCTGCCTATAAGGCCCTGGACGGTGCTCCGGGTGATGAGGTGATGAGCAAGCTGCCGGCGCTGGGCCTCAAGGGGCTGGCCTTCCCGGAAAACGGTTTCCGCGAAATCACCAATAACCGTGGACCCATCCGCGAACCGAAGGATCTGGAAGGCCTGCGCATGCGGGTCAACAATTCCATTACGCTCAACAACATGTTCGAGCTTTTAGGCGCCAACCCGCAGCAGCTGCCGGTGGCCGAGCTTTATACGGCGCTGGAAACCGGTGTCGTGGATGCTCAGGACCATCCGCTGGGTATTGTGGTGTCGTTCAATTTCAACGAGGTTCAAAAGTATCTCTCGATCACCAATCACGCCTATTCGGCGCTGTTGATGGTCATGAACCAGAAGCGCTTTGACAGTCTGACGCCGGAGCAGCAGCAGATCGTTGAGAAGGCCGCGGCGGATGCCACTGCCATGCAGCGAGAAATGAATACCGAGCAGACTGAATCGATGATCACAACGCTTGAAGACGAAGGCATGAAGGTCAATCGTGACGTCGACACCGCCGCCTTCCAGAAAGCCATTCAGCCCGTCTGGAAGACCTTTATCGATAACAATGGTGACGAGATGATCAAGGCGATTCAGGCAGCCACTGAAGGCAGCGGCCAGTCCTGATCCCTGAAGGGTCATCTGCCGGGGCAAGGCCCGGCAGATGACTCATTATTCACCGAACAGGGTGGCCAGAATGCGTCGGCTGCCGCCGTTTTCGCGATGTTCGCCCAGCCAGATGCCCTGCCAGGTACCGGTGGCCAGTCGGCCATTGTCGATGGCCAGCGTCAGTTCGGTGCCCATCAGACTGGCCTTGATATGAGCAGGCATGTCGTCCGGGCCCTCTAGGGTATGGCGAAAATAGGGGAGATCGCCCGGTACGCGGTCGCGGAAAAAGGCTTCCATGTCATGGCGCACGTCCGGGTCTGCGTTTTCATTAAGCGTTAACGATGCCGAGGTGTGCAGCATCTGTAGATGCAAAAGCCCGGTGGAAATCTCCTTCATCCGGCTCAAAGCGCCCGTAATGTCGCTGGTGATCAGATGAAAGCCTCGCGTATACGGCTTGAGGGTAATCTGCTGGCGATACCACATGAGCATTGCTCCCTGATGAGTGGATGTGATGATAAAGGGTAGATGAGCGTGTCGTCGGCGTCTCGTAAAGGGAGCCGGCCCATGTACGAAGGGAAACGAATATCAAAAAAAGAAGGTCCAGGAGATTGTGAGGCCGCCAGCACTTTCCCCCGGACCTGACTAACTGTTGCGAGGGAATGTGTCATGGCTGATGAACGTCGAGAAGACCACGAGACCGTCTATTGGCCCATGGGGCCTTTCAAGGTACGCCTGCCTTTCATACATTACCGCTTTGAATGGCCCGATTACTGTCAGGGGCTTTTGATGTGCGCCGTCGATCTGGCGGCGATTCCATTGATGACCGAGCTTTTGGGCATGCCCTTTGAAGTCGCGCTGGCGGTCGTTCTCCTCAATGGTTTTCTTTATCTGACCCACCATTTGCTGGGCGATCCGGTGGTGCCTGGCTGGATTACACCGGCGATTCCTCTGGTGATGGCGTGGTGTCAGACCTTTCCGGAGGGCACCGAGCGTATTCATGCCCTGATTGCCTTTCAGATGACACTGGGGCTGTTCTCGATCGCGCTGGGCGTTTCCGGATTATCTCATCGGGTCGTGCAGCTGGTGCCCTCGGCGCTCAAGGCGGGTGTCATCATCGGCGCCGGTATTGCAGCCGTCATCACGGTGTTTCAGGTCGGTGGCCGATTTGACAGCTTTCCCTGGACCATTTCGATCGCGATCGGGGCAGCCTTTTATCTACTGTTCTCACGTCATTTTAGCCGACTTAAAACCAGCAATGGCTTTTGGGCCACGTTCGGCAAACTGGGGATTTTTCCGATCATTGCTCTGGCGGTCGTGATTGCTCCTTTGTTTGGCGAGGCGTCATGGCCGGAGATCGAGTGGGGTATCACATCGCCTGACTTTGCAGGCCTTTGGCAAAACTACACGTTGTTTGGTCTTGGCTGGCCGCCGCTGATGGTTTTTGTTCAATCCCTGCCGGTAGTACTGGCCACGTATATCGTGGTGTTCGGTGATGTATTGCAGGGCAAGGCGTTACTGGATGAGGCTGATGCGACCCGTCCGGATGAGAAGGTCGAGTATGCGCCCAATCGAGCGCACATGATTTTTGGTGGGCGCAATGCGGTCATGAGTGTAATCGGTCCGGATGTTGCCATGTGTGGCCCGCTCTGGGCGGCCATGCACGTGGTCATTGTTGAGCGTTTCAAGGAGGGCCGAAAGGCGATGGGCTCCATTTTCGGTGGTGCCGGCTCGTTTCGGTGGGGCACCAATACGGGGTTGCTGCTGATGCCCATTGTCAGTCTGGTACAGCCTATTCTGGGCGTTGCGCTGGCACTGACCTTATTGATTCAGGGGTATGTCAGCGTGCGTGTAGGGATCATGGCGGCCCGCAGTCAGAGAGATCTTGGTATTGCAGGTATCGTGGCTGCCGTGCTGGCGACGAGAGGTGCTGCATGGGCCTTCGCTGTCGGCGTGACGCTTTGTCTGCTCATTTATGGTCGACGCTTTTTCAGTGGTGAGGACGATCATACGTTCAACAGGGACCACTAGTTGGCGATGAGGCTACGCTGTGAGTGGCGCATTTGTCACAGACCACATCATCGATACAGGGAGAACCACCATGAAAACACGCGCTGCCGTGCTGCGAGAGATGCAAAGACCTCGTCCCTATGGGACGTCAAAGCCGCTTTCGATCGAGGAGGTCAATCTCGACCCGCCGGGGCGAGGCGAGGTGCTGGTGCGTATTCGTGCGGCAGGGCTTTGCCACTCTGATCTATCGACCATTAACGGTAATCGTCCAAGACCGTTGCCCATGGTGCTGGGGCATGAAGCAGCAGGGGAGGTGGTCGATATCGGCGAGGGCGTTGATGATCTCAAGGCAGGCGATCATGTGGTGTTCTCCTTTGCTCCCAATTGTGGCACCTGCGCCTTTTGTCTTTCAGGCGAGGCGGCACTGTGTCAGCCGGGGGCGGCGGCCAATGCTGGCGGACATTTGCTGGGCGGCGGCATGCGGCTTCATCGCGGTGAAGAAACGGTCTATCACCATATCGGCGTATCCGGATTTGCCGAACATGCCGTGGCTTCTCGTCGTTCGCTGACGCGGATAGACCCAACCCTGCCGTTTCATATTGCAGCGCTGTTTGGCTGCGCCGTACTGACCGGGGTGGGGGCCGTGGTTCATACCGGTGAGCTCAAGCTGGGACAGTCGGTGCTGGTGGTTGGCCTGGGCGGTGTGGGGCTAGCGGCGGTGCTGGGGGCGCTAGGCGGCGGCGCGCGTCAGGTCATCGCGGCGGATATTGATGATGAAAAACTGGAAACGGCGCGGGCGATGGGGGCCACCCATGTCGTGAACAGCGGCGATGATGATGCCATCGAGCAGGTGCGTGACATCAGCGGCGGCGGTGTGGATCTGGCTACCGAGTTCGCCGGCGTGGCTTCGGCGCTGGAATTTGCCTTTGAATGTACCCGCCGTGGCGGCACAACGGTGACCTCCGGGCTGCCTCATCCCGACGTACGACTGGCGATCAGTCCCACACGTCTGGTGGCCGAGCAGCGCACGCTCAAGGGGTCCTATCTGGGTGGGCATGTGCCCTCGCTGGACGTGCCAGGCTATATCGCGCTTTACCAGGCCGGACGCCTGCCGGTGGATCGGCTTTTGACGCATCGAATCGGGCTTGATGAGATCAATGAAGGCTTTGAGCGACTGGCCGCCGGGCAGGCCATCCGTCAGATCATTGATCTGTAATCACCGGCGGGTCTGCTCAATGGGCCGGAATGGGTGGGAATGTCACGGGGCTGCTAATCTGAAAGGCGTCTTTCGGCACTTTCGTTTATTTATCAGCAGGAGAAGATCATGGGTCAGACCCGTATCGAAAAGGACAGCATGGGCGAACTGGAAGTGCCGATCGAGGCTCTTTATGGTGCGCAGACCCAGCGGGCGATCAATAATTTTCCGGTCAGCGGGCATCCCATGCCGGCGTCGTTTATTGCGGCCGTAGCTCGGGTCAAGCGGGCTGCTGCCGAGGTCAACATGGATCTTGGCCTGCTGGATGAAGGCCGGGCGCTGTCCATCGTCAAGGCGGCCGATGCGATCATTCGCGGTGAGCATGTCGATCAGTTCCCGATCGATATCTATCAGACAGGCTCTGGCACCTCGACCAACATGAACGTCAACGAGGTGATCTCGCATCTCGCCTCGCGCGATGATCTTGAGATCGGCCCCAACGATCACGTGAACATGGGGCAGAGCAGCAACGACACCATCCCGACGGCGCTGCATGTCTCGATTGCGATGGAGCTTAGCGAGAAGCTGCTGCCCACCCTGCGGTATCTGCAAAAGACCATCGAGAACAAGGCGGCAACGCTTGATGACGTGATCAAGACAGGCCGCACCCATCTGATGGATGCTATGCCGGTACGCATGAGTCAGGAACTCGGCGGCTGGGCCAATCAGGTCGAGCAGTCCATCGAGCGCCTTGAAAATGGGCTGACACGGATGCTGCGACTGGCGCAGGGTGGCACGGCCGTGGGCAGCGGCATCAATGCTCATCCGGAGTTTGCCGGGCGCTTTGCCAAACGTCTCTCCGAGCAGACCGGACTGACCTTTACACCTGCGGACAGTTTCTTTGCGGCACTGGGCTCGCAGGATGCCACCGTGGAAATGTCCGGCCATCTCAAGGCCTACGCCTGTGCGCTGATGAAGATCAGCAACGATCTGCGCTGGATGAATTCAGGCCCGCTGGCCGGCCTTGGCGAGATTGAGCTGGAAGCGCTGCAGCCGGGCAGCTCGATCATGCCGGGCAAGGTCAATCCGGTCATCCCCGAGGCGGCGGCACAGGTAGCCGCGCAGGTCATCGGTAACGATGCGGCCGTGACCGTGGGCGGACAGTCAGGCAATTTTCAGCTCAATGTCATGCTGCCGCTGATGGCGCACAACGTGTTGAGCTCGATCTCGCTCTTGAACAACGTCTCACAGCTGATGGCGGACAAGGCAATCAAGAGCTTCAACGTACGCCGCGACAACATTGAATCACCGCTGGCGCGCAATCCGGTGCTGGTGACCGCACTTAATCCGGTGATCGGTTATAACGAAGCGGCGCGAGTGGCCAAGAAAGCCTATCAGGAAGGGCGGCCGATCATTGAGGTGGCAGAAGAAGAAACCGAGCTCTCCCGTGAGGAACTCAAGCGCTATCTTGATCCGGCACAGCTGACCCGCGGTGGTATTCAGGAATAACCGCCGACGTCAGGATCCGGTATTAAAAAAGGGCCCCCAGGGGGCCCTTTTGACGTTCGATATTTCACACCATGCGTATGCTTAATGCGCCATGGCGTGATCCGGTGACGGCGTGCCGACCGGCTCGCTCATGTCGTTGGCGCCGGCATTGTCCATGCGCCTGGTGACGTATTCCTGCAGGTGCTTACGCTGCGTCTCATCAAGACGCACATCCATTTTGGTGCGACGCCACAGAATGTCGTCTGCCTGGGTGGCCCATTCGTGATCGATCAGGTAGTCCACCTCAGCGCGAGTCAGACCGGCGCCGAAGTCTTCGCCCAGCTCGGCTTCACTGGTGACGCCATCAAGGAATGTCTCGCACAGCGTGCCATAGCTTGAGGCAAAGCGGGTCGCGCGCTGTTTGCCCAGAAACGGATACTGCGCCAGCAGCTTGCGGGTATAGCCTTCGCGAGAGTCGATGTCACCCCCTGGCAGGACTCGCTTGTCAGTCCAGGGCTTGCCCATGTTCGGGAACCAGGGCTCGATCTTTTCCATGGCCGATTCCGACAGGCAGCGGAAGGTAGTGATCTTGCCGCCGAAAACCGACAGCATCGGTGCACCGTTATCATCCAGCGAGAGCGTGTAATCACGCGTCATCGCGGAGGGGTCATCCGACTCGTCGTCACACAGTGGGCGTACGCCGGAGTAGCTGGTGACCACGTCATCGCGGGTCAGCTGCTCCTTGAAGTGAGCGTTGACGACATTGAGGATGTAGTCGGTCTCTTCATCGCTGATGGTGATATGGGTCGGATCACCTTCATAGTTCTGGTCGGTTGTACCGATTAGGCTGTAGTCGTTTTGCCAGGGCAGGACAAAGACGATGCGCTTGTCCTCGTTTTGCAGGATAAAGGCGCGGTCATCACCGTTAATGCGGCGGGTAATGATATGGCTGCCCTTGATCATGTTGATGCCGTAGCGCGACTGACGCTGGGTGCTGCCCTTGATGAAGGATTCCACCCACGGGCCTGCGGCGTTGATCAGCGCCTTGGCTCGACGCACCATCTGTTCCCCGGTACGGGTGTTTTCCAGGGTAATTTCCCAGATGCCGTCCTTCTCGATCGCGCTGACACAGCGTGTACGTACAAGGATTTCACCACCCTGTTCCTGCGCCTGCAGGGCATTGAGGACGACCAGCCGTGCGTCGTCGACCCAGCAGTCGGAGTATTCAAAGCCCTTTTTGATGTCGGGCTTGAGCGCGCTTGAGCCATCAAACTTCAAGCTCTTTGAGCCGGGCAGGGTCGCGCGCGGACTCAGGTGGTCATACAGGAAGAGACCGGCGCGCAGCATCCAGGCCGGGCGCAGATGCTGGCGGTGCGGCAGGATAAAGCGCAGCGGCCAGATAATATGCGGTGCCTTGCCAAGCAGGACTTCACGCTCGTGAAGCGCCTCGCGCACCAGACGGAACTCCTTGTGCTCCAGATAGCGCAGCCCACCGTGAATCAGCTTGCTGGAAGCCGAAGAGGTGGCACTGGCAAGGTCAGCCTGTTCACAAAGCCCGATGCTGAGGCCACGGCCGGCAGCATCATTGGCAATGCCGGTGCCGTTGATGCCCCCACCGATGATGAAAAGGTCCAGAACCGGGGTGTCCATTGCGGAAGTCTTGTTGGAAGTCATGCGCCTGCCTTGCGCGTCTGCGCCGGATTAGGGAGTTGGGATCGAGGTAACCATACCATTAGTGATGTTCGAATGTGAACATATGACATGTTCAAAAGAACATCAAGTGATCGTTGATGGTCTGATGCAATCGGCATGATCAGCGTTTTTGCTCGATCAATGACTCCCGGTCAGGGGCAGATATTGAGGGCGATGTTCTGCTCCTTCAGCAGTCGACAGATGCTTTCGGGCGGCTCCTGATCGGTAAAAAGGGCGTGGATCTGATTGAGATGACCCAGGCGAACCACAGCATTGCGGGCAAATTTTGAATGGTCGGCGGCCAGGTAGACCTGACGTGAATTGCTGATGATGGCCTGTGCGACCCGGACTTCCTGATAGTCAAAATCAAGCAGCGCGCCATCGGCATCGATGCTGCTGATGCCGATGATGCCGAAATCGACCTTGAATTGATTGATGAAGTCCACCGTGGCCTCACCAATGATGCCGCCATCCCGAGAGCGCACGCTGCCGCCGGCCACGATGACGTTGAAGTCTTCCCGGTGTTGCAGCGTGGCGGCCACGTTAAGGTTGTTGGTGATGATTTCCAGCCCCTGGTGGTTAAGCAGTGCCTCGGCAATCAGTTCGGTGCTGGTCCCGATATTGATAAAAAGCGAACTCTGATCCGGTATCTGTTGGGCCAGGGCTCGAGCAATACGTGCCTTGGCATCGTGATTGATCAGCTTGCGAGCGCTATAGGCCGTATTGACCGTGCTGGATTCCAGCAGGCCGGCACCGCCATGTACCCGTCTTATCAGCTGCTCATCGGCCAGTACCTTGAGATCACGTCGAATGGTCTGGGGAGTGACATTGAAATGATGCGCCAGCTGCTCGATGGTCGCGTACCCCTGTCGCTTGACCATATCAATGATGATGTCGTGGCGTTCCTGCTGGGTCATGTTGTGTCCTGTAAGGAAATTTCCCAAGGCTGATGCCTGCCGCCAGGGTATCCCTCTACTACCTGCTCGGCAATAGAGGTTCTGACGTCGTTTTCGCTTGAATCAATCCATGTTCGACAGGCAACAGAATTGTTTGAATATTGCGCCTTTTCGAGCATGAAGCCCATTTGGCAAGGCCTGTAAGACTAAGGTTTAAAGGGTATTTATTTCATTAATATCAGTGGCTTGAGCTGGTTCATCCAGAAAGTCGTAAACGGCACATCGTTTTTTTAAATGATTCCTATAGGATGCTCGAAAAACAACATCGCTGCGTTTGCGTGTTTAAAAACCAACGTTACTCCGGGGTTAAAAAAATGGGCATCATCGAAACCATCCTGGTTCATGAAATTGCTGGCACGGCTATTTTGACACTGCTTGGGTGTGGTGTGGTGGCCAACGTGCTGCTGAACAAGACCAATGGTCATGGCAGTGACGGCATCGTCATCTTTTTCGGCTGGGGACTGGCCGTCTTCGCGGCGGTCTATGTGGCCTACGATACCGGTGCGCATATCAACCCCGCCGTGACCATTGCCTTGCTCATCGGGCCGGCAAAGGAATACGCCGATGGTATCCCGATTACCTTTGCCACAACGATGACCTATTTCCTTGCCGAGTTTATCGGTGCTTTCCTGGGCGCGGTGGCGTGTTTTCTGGCCTATAAAAAACAGTATGACGAGACTGAAGACGCCGGTGCGATTCTGGCAACCTTCTCGACCGGGCCGACCGTCAAGTCACATGGCTGGAATATCGTGACCGAGGCCATCGGGACATTCGTGCTGATCTTTGTGATCATCATGTTTGGTAACACCCCCAGTGGCCTCGGGCCTCTCGCAGTCGCGCTGCTGGTGGTATCGATCGGCGCATCGCTGGGCGGCCCTACCGGCTACGCCATCAACCCGGCCCGCGATCTTGGTCCGCGCATCGCGCATGCTGTACTGCCGATCAAAAACAAGGGCGGCAATAACTGGGGCTATGCCCTGGTGCCGGTGATCGGACCGATCATTGGCAGTACGCTGGCTGCTCTGGCTGCCCATATTTACTGAGTCGTCATTCGATCCATTTCTCCGCTCGCACTACATCGAGGAGTCAATACTCATGAGTAAGCAGAAAAAGTACATTCTTGCCATCGATCAGGGGACGACCAGCTCACGCTCGATGTTGTTCGATCATGAAGGTCGTGTGGCCGGCATCGCTCAGCGCGAGTTCGAGCAGATTTTTCCGCGGCCGGGCTGGGTAGAGCACAATCCGCGCGAAATCATGACCAGCGTGTTGACCACGCTGGCCGAGGTCATCAACAACTCGGAAGTCGATGTCAGCGAGATTGCCTCGATCGGGATCACCAACCAGCGTGAAACCACCGTGATCTGGGACAAAAAAACCGGGCACGCCGTTTACAATGCCATTGTCTGGCAGTCACGCCATTCCGCAGAAATCTGTGATGAGCTGCGTGAAGCGGGCCATGAGGACATGATCCGTGACAAGACGGGGCTGGTCATCGATGCCTACTTCTCGGCCACCAAGCTGAAGTGGATCTTCGATAACGTTGAAGGCGTCAAAGAGAAGGCCGAGCAGGGCGATCTGCTGTTTGGCACCATCGACACCTGGCTGGTGTGGAATCTGACCGGCGGCAAGGTGCATGTCACCGATGTCAGCAACGCCTCACGCACAATGCTGTTCAACATTCGTGAGCGCAAGTGGGATCCCGAACTGCTGGAGCTGTTCGGGGTGCCCGAAAGCATGATGCCCGAAGTGAAGTCCAACAGTGAAGTGTACGGCCATGTCATGCCGAAGTACCTGTTCGGACATGAAGTGCCGATCGCCGGTATGGCGGGTGATCAGAACGCTGCTCTGTTCGGTCAGGGCTGCTTCAAGCCCGGCATGGCCAAGAATACCTATGGCACGGGCTGCTTCACCCTCATGAACACCGGCACCGAGGCCACGCCTTCCGATAACGGTCTGTTGACGACCGTGGCCTGGGAAGTCGAGGGCACCATGGAATACGCGCTGGAAGGCAGCGTCTTCGTGGCCGGCTCCGTCATTCAGTGGCTGCGTGACGGTCTTCGAATGCTGGGCCGGGCGTCTGACTCGGAAGCCTACGCCGAGCGTGCCGGCAGCAATGACGGTGTTTACATGGTGCCGGCATTTACCGGTCTGGGCGCGCCCTACTGGAACTCCAACGTGCGTGGGGCGATGTTTGGTCTGACGCGAGGCACGACCAAGGAGCACTTCATTCGTGCTGCGGTCGAGTCTCTGGCCTATCAGAGCGCGGACGTTTTGTATGCGATGCAAAACGATGCCAACATCGCGTTGACCGAGCTGCGTACCGACGGCGGTGCCATCTCCAACAACTTCCTGGCCCAGTTCCAGGCCGATATTCTGGGCGTTGATGTGTTGCGCTGTGAGGTCAACGAGACCACGGCGCTGGGTGCGGCCTATCTCGCTGGTCTGGCGGTTGGTTTCTGGAAGTCTCGTGAAGAGATTGCCGAATACTGGGCGCTGGAGCGCAAGTTCGAGCCGAAGATGGGCGAGAAGCAGCGTAAAGAACTTTATGATGGCTGGAAGCAGGCGGTCGAGGCCACCATGGGTTTTCGCGTCGACTCCTAATCACGACGTGCCAGCGTTGAGCTGACAGCCGGGCCTGCTGAGTCATCAGCAGGCCCGATCTGTTTTTAGGGTTTCACGGGGGTTGAAAGCTCATGCTCCGGCGTTGAGGACCCTTGTTTGTCGAGCGCCCGTTCCAGGCGCGCGCGACCATGCAAAGGCATGTTTTATAACAATTCGATGGTTAAACGGTTGCGCTTTATCGGAAAATAAGTACAATAGCGCAGCGTTGAAACGGCATGTGCATGCCATTGAAGCAGGACCGTAGCTCAGTTGGTTAGAGCGCCACGTTGACATCGTGGAGGTCAGCGGTTCAAATCCGCTCGGTCCTACCATTGCACTGCACGCCGAAACAGATGGTTTCAACGACAATCGATTTGAAGGACCGTAGCTCAGTTGGTTAGAGCGCCACGTTGACATCGTGGAGGTCAGCGGTTCAAATCCGCTCGGTCCTACCAGAACATTAAAAACCCCGCTTCGGCGGGGTTTTTTATTGCCCGTTTTTTATGATTGATGGTCACTCTGACAGGTCGGTTAGATCGCTCTGTTCGATCAATACCTGACACAGCGCTTCAATCCCCTGTTGATCTTCAACCGCAAAGCGTCCCGGCAGAGGGCTGTCAAGATCCAGTACGCCCCAGACCCGGCCTTCTCTGATCAGCGGTACCACCAGCTCCGAGCGTGACGCCGCATCGCAGGCGATATGGCCGGGGAAGGCGTGCACGTCTTCTACTCGCTGAGTCTCGCCCGTACGTGCTGCTGCACCACAGACGCCTTCATCAAAACCAATGGGGTTGCAGGCGGGCTGCCCCTGAAAAGGGCCAAGGCGCAGAACGCGCGCTTCGCGCTGAAGATAAAAGCCGGCCCAGTTCAGGTCGGGAACCTGCTGAAAGATAAAGGCCGCCATCTGAGAGGTATTGGTCACCCAGTCACGCGTATCGAGCAGGGCGCTCAGTTGACGCCTCAGCATGGCGTAGTCAGTGGTGGGTCGTGTGTCGTTCATGATCGTCTCACTGCATGGATAACAAAAGGGCCGGCAAAGGCCGGCCCTGGTCAGCGATATGGGGGCTTACTGGTTGTTTTCCCAGCCCGCGATGGCGCCGCCCTTGAAGAGTTCATCGGCCTTGTCGATGACCTGCTGGCTCTGGAAGGCTTCCACGAGGTGCTTGACCTTTTCGCTGTTCTGGTCACCCTGGCGTACCACGATCAGGTTTACGTACGGGGAGTCACCATCCTCGACGATCAGCGCCTGATCCAGAGTCATGTCGGCGGCCACCGAGTAAGTGCTGTTGATGAAGGCCATGTCGACATCCGGCAGGGCGCGCGTCAGCTGGGCAGCATCCAGCTCGCGCAGCTGATAGTTGTGCGGATTGCTGGTGATGTCATCCGGCGTGGCCGTCGGGCTTTTCGGGTCGCGCAGCTCAATCAGATTCTCGCGAGCGAGCAGCAGCAACGCGCGTGCCTCGTTGGACGGGTCGTTGGGAACCGCGATGGTGGCACCTTCCGGCAGCTCGTCAATGCTCTGATACTTGTCGGAGTAGGCACCGATCGGGTAGACGAAGGTCTTGCCTGCCGAGACGAAATCGAAGCCGCGATCCGCCATCATGCTGTCCAGATAGGGCTGATGCTGATAGGCGTTGGCATCGATACTGCCGTCATCAAGCGCGGCGTTGGGCGAAACATAATCGTTGAATTCGGTGATCTCGACGTCGAGCCCGTATTTCTCCTTGGCCACTGTGGCAGCCGTCTCCATCAGCGCCGTTTCAGGCCCTGCCATGGTGCCGACGCGAATCGTGCTGTCATCATTGTTCTGGCTGCCGCAGCCGGCCATTACAACGCTTGCGCTTATGACCAGAGCAGCGCCCAGTCCTTTCGGTGAGATTTTCATGTGCCATATCCTTGCAATGGGTTCGACAGGGCATGCTGTCGAAAGGGGTTGATGCGCCTTGTGCGACGCCCGTGAAGGTCGTTGTTGTTATTTGAAAGCCGTCATTGCAGGCCCTTTCATCTAGCGATGGCGGCTGCGATGCACGAAAAAGTCGCCCAGCATCTGAACACCCTGCACCATGACCACCATGATCAATACCGTGACCAGCATGACCATGGGGTTATAGCGGGAGTAGCCGTAGTTGTAGGCCACGGCCCCCAGACCGCCGGCACCGATGGCGCCTGCCATGGCGCTGTAACCGATCAGCGCGATGATGGTGATGGTGGCTGCCGTGATCAGGCCGCCCCGGGCTTCCGGCAGCAATACGCGGGTAATGATCTGCCAGGGCGTGGCGCCCATCGATTCCGCCGCCTCGATCAGCCCGTGCGGTACTTCATTAAGGGCGCCTTCGACCAGGCGTGCGACAAAGGGGATGGCAGCGATGCTCAGCGGCACCAGGGCTGCCGTCGTGCCGATGTAGGAGCCGACCAGCCAGCGGGTGAAGGGCGCCAGTGCCAGCATCAGGATGATAAAGGGCACCGAGCGGCCTACATTGACCACCAGGCTGATGGCGCGGTTGAGTACCGGCATGGCCATGATGCGGTTTTCGCGGGTCACATAGAGGGCCACGCC
Source organism: Kushneria konosiri (assembly GCF_002155145.1). Lineage (NCBI taxonomy): Bacteria > Pseudomonadati > Pseudomonadota > Gammaproteobacteria > Oceanospirillales > Halomonadaceae > Kushneria > Kushneria konosiri. The sequence goes on along the minus strand of NZ_CP021323.1, from coordinate 3,363,736 downwards.
CATTACGATGCCCAGCGCGATGCCGATCAGGCCGCTGCAGATCACCAGATAAAAGGTGTCGCCGATGGCCTCGAGGATGCGATCAATCATGGCGCTGGACATGGCCGAGTACCTCCGTTTGAACATCAAGCGTGTGTAGATGGTCCATGGCGGCGCCAAGCGTATCCCGGGCACCGTCAAATTCAGTAATCATCAGCCCCAGTGTGCGGCCCTGAATGTTTTCAACCCGCGCCTGCAGGATGCGCAGTCGAATCCCGAAATCCTGTTCGAGATGCGTCATCAGCTCGCTGGAGAGGGACTGACCGCGAAAGACCAGTCGCACGACCGGCAGACTGTTCTCGTCGGGATGCTCTGTCATGCGCTGCAAGAGCGTATTGGACGGTGCCAGTTGCAGGAAATCGTTGAGAAATACTCGACCTTCCTCGGTGGCGGGACGGGTGAAAAAATCGCCTACCGGGGCTGTTTCTACCAGCGCGCCGCCACTGATCAGAGCGACCTGATCGCAGATGGTTCTAACCACCTCCATCTCATGGGTAATCAGCAGGATGGTAAGCCCCAAGCGCTGATTGATGTCCCTTAACAGCGTCAGAATGGAGCTTGTGGTCTGCGGGTCGAGTGCCGAGGTGGCTTCATCGCACAGCAGGGCCTGTGGATTGCTCGCCAGTGCGCGGGCAATGGCCACACGCTGTTTCTGGCCGCCGGAGAGGGCCGCAGGATAGGCGTTGGCGCGCTCATTGAGGCCGGTCAGCTCTAAAAGCTCGTCGATGCGTTGATCGATCTCACGGCGCGGGGTGCCGATCAGCTCGAGTGGCAGGCCGATGTTATTTCGCACGGTACGCGATTCAAGCAGATTGAAGTGCTGAAAGATCATGCCGATGCCATGGCGGGCCTTTCGCAGTTCGGTCTTGTTCATGGCGGTCAGCTCCTGGCCGGCCACGAACACTCTGCCCCGGGTCGGGCGTTCGAGCAGATTGACACATCGGATCAGTGTGCTTTTACCGGCGCCGGAGACACCGATGACACCGGTGATGCTGCCGGCAGCCACTTCCAGATTGACGTCCTTGAGTGCAGTCACGGCCCTGGCGCCATGACCATACACTCGGGTCACATTTTCAAGTCGAATCATCGGATTGGAATGTCTTAAATGCAGTTGGGTCGTGTACCACCGAGCGCGTACCTGACGTGGTGAATATGATCGTCGTGAAAAGTGCGCAGGGCACAAGGCGCGTCAGTATACTTGATCCGTGGCGCTCACGCGTCATAAGTACCCGATAGTGCGGCTATATGGAGGACAGATCGATCTTCATGAGTCTCCAGCGGCGCAAAATGATACGACAAGGCGGTGGATGACAGCGCCGTCGGAACAGGCGAACATGGTCATTTTCATCCATCAAAGAGGCCATCATGTTTACCGGTATCGTACAGGGCATGGCCCGCGTAGTCGCCATCGAGCGTCTGGAGGGGCTTAATCGCCATGTCATCGACATGCCGCCTTCCATGCTGGAAGGGCTGGCGCATGGGGCATCCGTGGCTCACAACGGTTGCTGTTTGAGCGTGACAAGCATCGAGGGCTCACTGGTGGGCTTTGATCTCATGCGTGAGACACTGGCCCTGACCAATCTTGGGGCGCTTGAGGTCAATGATTATGTGAATGTTGAACGTGCGGCGCGGCTGGGAGATGAGGTCGGCGGTCACGCCATGTCGGGGCATGTCATGTGCATGGCAACGCTTATATCCCGCGAGGATGCTCCCAATAACTGTCGTCTTTGGTTCGAGTTACCGCAGCAGTGGGCCAGGTTTTTGTTCGACAAGGGCTACATCGGCGTCGATGGCATCAGTCTGACCATCGGTGAAGTGCGGGACAACCGATTCTGCGTCAATCTGATTCCCGATACGCTCGCGCGGACCGTGATCGGTACTCGGGAAATCGGTGACGGCGTGAATATCGAAATCGATCCTCAGACGCAGACCATTGTCGAGACGGTCGAGCGTGTTCTTGCGGCCAGAGGATGAAATTGCGTGCCGATGTGGCCTGTGTGGGTCGCTTGCACGGGCGCCATTGGGTAAAATGCTCCCAGTTTATATAAAGCGACCGGCACCGTCCGGTCGTTTTGCATATGGGTCGACGAGAGATTGAACGTGGCGACAAGTATTTACGGCGACTATATCAAGTCGGTGATTCGTACCGTGAAGGATTGGCCGGAACCCGGTGTCAACTTTCGCGACATTACGCCGGTACTGCAAAACAGTGCGGCTTTTCGAAAGCTGATCGACAGCTTCGTTCACCGATATCAGGAGCTCGATATCGATGCGATCGCGGCCATCGATGCGCGCGGCTTCATTATCGGCGCACCGCTGGCCTATGAACTGGGCTGCAGTTTTGTACCGGTGCGCAAAAAGGGCAAGCTGCCTTTTCGAACCATCAGCGAGACCTACAGTCTTGAGTACGGAGAGTCGACCGTGGAGTTGCATTCCGATGCATTTCAGACAGGCGACAGGATTTTGCTGGTGGACGATCTGATCGCGACGGGCGGTACCATGCTGGCGGCGGCCCGACTGATCGAGCGCAGCGGCGGCATTATCGTTGAAACTGCCGCCATCATTGACCTGCCCGAGCTCGGTGGCGGTGACATGATTCGTGCCGAAGGGTACAGCGTCTTTGCCGCCTGTACCTTTACCGAAGACGAATGAGCAGGGCAGACGTGTCTCCCTTGATGCACAGGATATTTCAATGAGTACCGATCGCTACCATAACCAGTTCACGATTTCCTGGGATCGCCTTCACCGTGATGTGCGCATGCTGTGTCATCAGCTGGTCGACCGTGATTTCAAGGGCATTGTGGCGGTCACCCGCGGCGGGTTGATCCCGGCTGCCCTGATCGCACGCGAGCTCGATATTCGCCTGATCGATACGGTCTGCATCAAAAGCTATGAGCATATGGAGCAAAGCAGCATCAACGTGCTCAAGGGCATCGATCATGATGGTGACGGCTGGCTTTTAGTCGATGATCTGGTCGATACCGGCAAGACTGCCGGGGCCGTGCGTGAAATGCTGCCGCGTGCGCACTTCGTGACCATCTACGCCAAGCCGGAAGGGCGCCCGATGGTGGATCAGTATCTGACAGAAGTGGCGCAGGATACCTGGATCCAGTTTCCCTGGGACATGGGGATCTCCTTTGTCGAGCCGCTAGTGGATCAGCTTCGTACCCGCAAGGAGTAATCATGGCCCTGCCGCTGCCCGAAAGCTGGAATCGCTACCTTGGTGACGAGGTGGATGCGCCCTACATGCAGGCGCTGAAGGCCTTTCTGCGTCATGAGAAGGATCAGCGCAAGGTGATCTATCCGGCCTCCGAGCACTGGTTTCGTGCCTTTGAACTGACGCCGCTGGAGAGCGTCAAGGTCGTGATTCTGGGACAGGATCCCTACCACGGCCCCGGTCAGGCGCATGGTCTGTGTTTCTCGGTGCGCCCCCAGGTGGCGATTCCTCCGTCACTTGTCAATATCTATAAAGAGCTCAAAAGCGATGATGTTGCCTTTGAACCGGTGAACCACGGGTTTCTGGAAAGCTGGGCGCGTCAGGGCGTATTGCTGCTCAACAGTGTCCTGACCGTTGAGCGTGGTCAGGCGGCATCACATCGCGGACAGGGCTGGGAGACCTTCACGGATCGAGCCATTGAGGTCATCAACGAGCACTGCTCGCATGTCGTGTTCCTGCTTTGGGGCAGCTATGCCCAGAAAAAGGCGGCGTTTGTGGACCGGACAAGGCATCTGGTATTGCATGCACCGCACCCATCGCCGCTGGCAGCGCATCGCGGCTTTTTTGGCTGCCGTCACTTTTCGCAGACCAATGCCTTTCTGGCTCAAAAGGGTGAAGCGCCCATCGACTGGCGTCTGCCCGCACTCGAGCAACTGCCCGACGCTTAATCGGCGTCATGGCAATGTGTCAATATGTCCTCTATTGTCGGCACATGGATGCTTAACGTGTCTGTGTGCGCCGGAGTAGAATGGAGGGCACTTGCGCTGCCCATTCAATAGGAAGGGACAGCGATATTTTTCTATCAGGTCGTATACCCATCATGAATGTTCATACCATTGATCACCCTCTCGTCAAACACAAGCTCGGGCTGTTGCGCGGCGCCGGCATCAGCACCAAGCACTTTCGCGAGCTGGCCAACGAGCTTGCTACCCTTCTGACCTATGAGGCCACCAAAGGGCTTGAGCTGAGTGATGAAACCATCGAGGGCTGGAGTGGCAAGCCGCTCAAGGTTCAGCAGATCAAGGGCAAGAAGGTCACTGTCGTACCGATCCTGCGTGCCGGTCTTGGCATGCTCGACGGTGTCACGACGCTGCTGCCGAGTGCCCGTATCAGTGTTGTAGGGCTTTATCGAAACGAAGAGACCCTGGAGCCTGTTCCTTACTTCGAAAAGTTTGTTCAGGATCTGGATGAGCGTCTGGCGATCGTCATTGATCCCATGCTGGCCACGGGCGGTTCCATGGCAGCGACGCTGGACATGCTCAAGGCCAAGGGCTGTCGCCAGATCAAGGTGATTGTGCTGGTGGCCACACCTGAAGGCATTGCGCGCGTATCCCGCTCACATCCCGAGATAGAGCTTTATACGGCAGCCGTTGATGAAGGTCTCGATAGTCACGGCTATATCGTCCCCGGGCTTGGTGATGCCGGTGACAAGCTGTTCGGAACACGCTAAAGGCGATCATGGATAACCGAGCAGGCATTACCGGTGTGGTGCTGGCCGGCGGGCAGGGCCGCCGCATGGGTGGCGTTGACAAGGGGCTGGTCGAACTCGCTGGCCGCTCGCTGGTCAGTCATGTGCTCTCTGTCATCACGCCTCAGGTAGGACAGGTCATGATCAATGCCAACCGCCATCATGACGTGTATGCCGCGCTGGGATATCCGGTCGTTTCCGATGTCATTACGGGCAGTGCCGGCCCGCTGGCAGGGTTTCATGCCGCTTTGAAGGCAGCTTCCACACCGCTGTTGCTCATGGTGCCATGCGATACACCATCACTGCCCGACACGCTGGTGGCGTCACTTCTGGCGACGCTTGAAAACCATAAGGTCGATATCGTGTTTGCCCGCGATCAGGCGCGCGCCCATCCTGCCATTGTGCTGTTGAAGCGCCATCTGGTGGATGATCTGGAGGAGTATCTGGTCGGCGGGGGGCGCAAGATCGATCAATGGTATGCACGCCACCCGCATACCTTTTGTCAATTCGACAACGCCCGCGCCTTTATCAACATTAATACACTCAATGACCGGGATGCCTTCGGCCGATGATCATGTCACAGGCTTTCATGGCCTGATCCGAGCGCTGATCGGTCACCGTGTCGTCCCAATCAGGCAGGTACCATGACGCCGTTTCGCCTTTCCGACATCGAAACACCGCTGCTGGGGATCGCCGCCTGGAGCGGTACAGGCAAGACCACGCTACTGGAAGCTTTGCTCCCTGCCTTGCGCGTGCGCGGCCTCGATGTGGCCGTTATCAAGCATGCTCACCACGATTTTGATGTTGATATCCCTGGCAAGGACAGTCATCGCCTGCGCCAGGCGGGCGCGGCGCCCATGCTCGTTGCCTCTGGCAGGCGTTTTGCCCTGATGATGGAAACCCCCGGGCAGGAAGAGCCCTGCCTGCCCACACTGCTGAACCAGGTACTGACACTATCGCCCGATCTCGTGCTGATCGAAGGGTTCAAACAGTGGCCGATACCCAAGCTTGAGTTGTACCGTGATGCTGTTGGCAAGTCGCTGCGGGCCTTTGAGGACCCGTGGGTGCGCGCCGTGGCGACAACCGATGAGGTAACGTTGCCTCCGGACGTGGAGCGTCTGGACCTTGATAACCACGGCGCTCTGCTTGATTGGTTGATGGCATGGCCCTTGCGCTGGCAGGCCATGGCAAAGGGGCCACGTCATGAGTGATTGTTTTGAGACCAGTGATGCGCTTGTCGAGGTCAGCGATTTGCTGGCGCATATCAGGTCGGCGGCGCCGGCGCCCGTTGGCATGGAACGAGTACCGCTGACGCAGGCCGTGGATAGAGTTCTTGCCGAACCTCTCGTGGCCGCGCTGGCACTGCCGCGCTATACCGCCTCTGCCATGGATGGTGTCGCCTTTGCTCATCAGGGACAAGCCTGTCTCAGGCTGATCGGTGAGGCTTTGGCGGGGCATCCTTTCAACGATCCAGTGGCACCGGGTGAAGCTGTCACGATTACCACGGGCGCGCCGCTGCCAGCCGGGTGCGATACAGTGGTCATGGCCGAAGATATTGTCATCAGCGAAGATCAGGTTGAGCTTGCCCGGCCCGAGACTGTCAGAAAGGGGCAAAACATTCGCCATGCTGGTGAGGAAATTGCCATCGGGGATCGTGTCTTCGAGCCGGGCATGCTTCTGGGGCCGGCTCAGATCGGCATGGCGGCTTCACTGGGTCATTCGCATATCGAGGTGCACTGTCGTCCCAAAGTGGCTATTTTTTCCAGTGGTGACGAACTTCGTCGTGCCGGCGCCGTTGATGACAAGTCTCCCTCACTTTTTGATGCCAATGCCTTTAGCCTTGCTGCCTGCCTGAAGCGCTGGGGTGCAGAGGTGGTCATGACGGAAATACTGCCGGACCGTCTTGATGAAAGTGTCGTGCAGCTTTCAAGCGCCAGCAGACAGGCTGATCTCATTATTACGTCAGGAGGCGTATCGGCAGGTCAGGCTGACCTGATTCGTGCTGCCATTCAGCAGCTGGGTCAGGTCACGTCATGGCGCGTGGCCATGCGACCGGGCAAGCCGATGGCCTTTGGCCATATCCAGAAGATTCCTTTTTTTGGACTGCCCGGAAATCCGGTGGCGGCACTGGTAACCCTGATGCAGTTTGTGCAACCCCTGTTTCGTCAGTTGAGCGGGTGTCGTCAATGGGCGCCCGTTAAATGGCAGGCTCTTTGCGAACAGTCGCTGAAAGGGCGCCACGGACGGCTTGATCTGTTGAGAGGTCGCTATCATGTCGACGCCTGTGGCGTGATCAGGGTCAACGTCATAAAAGAGCAGGGGTCGCATCGGTTGAGCTCGCTTTATGATGCCAACTGCTTGATAGAACTGCCTGACGATCTTGCAGCCTGTGAGGCTGGCACATCCGTGACCATACAACCGCTTGGAGAATTGATATGACATTGACTCACCTTAACGAACGAGGTGAGGCCAGCATGGTCGATGTGTCGGACAAGCAGAGCAGCCATCGTGAAGCTGTCGCCACCGGTCGTATCATCATGCAGCCCGAGACATTGAAGCTTCTTGCCGATGGCGATATGCCCAAGGGGGATGTGCTGGCCACCGCCAGGATTGCCGGCATTCAGGCCGCCAAGCGCACCCACGAGCTGATTCCGCTATGTCATGCGTTGATGCTGTCAAAAGTCGCGGTGGATTTTGAGCTCGACACAACGGAGCACTGTGTTCGAGTGAAGGCCTTCTGCCGCCTGGAAGGGCGTACCGGTGTGGAAATGGAGGCACTCACAGCGGTTTCCGTAGCCTGTCTGACGCTTTATGACATGTGCAAGGCCGTGGATCGTGGCATGGAAATCATGGACGTTCGTCTGGATCATAAAAGCGGTGGGCGTTCAGGTGTCTGGGAAAGACAGGGAACCTCTCATGCTGACGTCAACACATCGGTATCCGAATCCGATACAAACGAAGTATCGGAGGCTACAGGTCAAAGCCCGATCGAAATACGCTTTTTTGCCGAATTACGAGAACGGCTTGGCGTAGAAAGATTGAGTGTTTTACCAGGGTATCTATCGTCTCCTACACTAAGGGCATTAAAGGAGTGGGTGAAATCGCAGGTTGATACGCCTGAGGCGCTTGAACAGCCACGCCTTCTGTGTGCGGTTAACCATGATATGGTTCAGGGAGATGTCGCGCTCAACCCGGGCGATGAGGTCGCGTTTTTCCCGCCGGTTACCGGAGGCTGAGCATGTCGGTCAGATATCCCGAATGATTACGATACAGTATGAACCCTTCGATATCGGCGTCCTTTACAGAAGCCTCTCGAATAGCTGTCACAGTACCGGAGCAGTGGTCAGCTTTGTGGGTCGCGTCAGGGACTTTAATGAGTCACCCGAGGTCACAGCGCTTACTCTCGAGCATTATCCGGGGATGACTGAAAGAGCGCTGGAAGAGGTCGTTGAAAGAGCACGACAGCGCTGGCAGATCAATGACGCCATCGTGGTTCATCGAATCGGTTACATGACCCCGGGAGACGATATTGTAGCGGTACTGGTGAGTACTGCACATCGTCATGCTGCGTTTGAAGCCTGCGCATTTATCATGGATTTTTTAAAGACCAGTGCGCCCTTCTGGAAAAAGGAACATACCACCCAGGGGGATTACTGGGTCAGCGAGCGTGAAAGCGATCTGGCGTCGTTGAAGCGCTGGGAGCAGCAATGAGTGAATTGATTGACGATTTTGATCGTCGCATTAAATACGTTCGCATTTCCGTCACGGATCGCTGCGATTTCCGCTGCGTCTATTGCATGAGTGAAGAAATGACCTTTCTTCCTCGCGATCAGGTGCTTTCCATCGAAGAGCTTTCGCTCGTGGCGAGAGCCTTTACCGAACTGGGCGTGGAAAAGATTCGTCTCACCGGAGGCGAGCCTCTGGTTCGGCGCAATATCGATGAGCTGGTCAGTAATATCGGTGCGCTGGAAGGACTGCGCGATTTCACCATGACCACCAACGGTGCTCAGCTAAGACGCTATGCCTCCTCTCTACGCCAGGCGGGCATGCAGCGTCTCAACATCAGTCTGGATTCTCTTGATCCTGAAAGGTTCAGAGAGCTCACTCGCACCGGCAGTCTCGAAAAGGTCATCGACGGTATTCGTGCTGCAAAGGAAGCAGGGTTTGAGCGCATTAAGCTCAATGCTGTCATCCTCAAGGGGCGAAATGATGACGAGATACTGGATCTGGTCGACTTCGCTCGCAACGAAGAGATTGATATCAGCTTTATTGAAGAAATGCCGTTGGGAAATGTCTCGGAGCATTCCCGTCAGGAAACCTTCTGTTCCAGCGACGAAGTGCGTTCAATCATTGAAGCCCGCTATCCGCTGCTGAGTTCTGCGGAAAACACGGGCGGGCCTTCGCGTTACTATCGCATGGCAGATAGTGTCTCCAGAATCGGTTTCATTTCTCCTCATAGTCACAATTTCTGTGACAGCTGCAACCGGGTGCGAGTGACCTGCGAAGGCAGACTGTTGCTGTGTCTTGGCAATGAGCATTCCACGGATCTAAGGGCGGTCATTCGTCAGTATCCGGGTGAAATAGAGCCTTTAAAACAAAAGATCCGTGACTCGATGTCTCTCAAGCCTCACCGCCACCATTTTACGACAGATGGTGATGTCCAAATCGTCAGATTCATGAATATGACGGGGGGGTGAAGCCCTCTGTTTTTGTGTAAAAAGGGCCAACTTGCGTTGGCCCTTTTCTTTATGGGCTACAATTGCGAACCCTTTTTCAGGGTATATACTACTCGAGGCATATGACTTTTATTTGGAGTGCTGGATATGTCGACAGAGACATTGGAAAAGATTGCTCGCAACAAGAATGTGGCAAGGGCGGCGGCGCGTCAATTGAGCATGGAGCAGTTGAGCAAGCTTTCTGAAATCATTGACGAGGTCATGACGCAGAAGCAGGAAGAAGAGCAGAAACGGCGCCAGGAAGAGGCGAGCAAAGAGCAAAAGCTTGCCGAAATCCGCGCCGCGATGACAGATGCCGGTTTATCGGTAAATGATCTGGTTGGAAATGAACAGCCGCGAAAGCGTCGAGGCCGGCCCCCAAAGGATGCCAATGCCTGAGTCTTTTCGGAATTTTTGATCAGGGTTTGCAGGCGCGCGTCATGTCACCCTGTAAAAGCCGTGTAGGCATCACGGCTTTTACAATATGACTTGCCCGCTATTCGTTCAGTGTTGTGTCGACGACATCGATCATGACTCTTGAAGATTGCCTAAGTTGCTCATTGAGCCATCGATTGGCGAGAACCTCCAGCAAATGTGCCAGTTCCCTTGAAGAGCGAGCGGTCATTCCTTCCAGCGTAATGTCTACCCAATCCCCAAGGGTGTCTTCATCCACGAAAGTTTCGATCTGACTGTCAATGAGCATTCTGCCTACGCGTTGCCACTGTGCAGTGTCTGCCTGATAAATGACCGGAAGTACAATGACGGTATCGTTTTGCCGATTTGAAGACTTTCTGGCTCTTTTGCGCTGCGAAATAATGACTGGAGAAAGCGTTAAAGTGCTTTCCAGTGTCATGCGTTTGCCATTCCAGCGTAGCCACTGTCCGTTAACGGGAAGTATTGAGCTTTCGATGCCAAGCGTTCCTGCGATTTCACAGTGAGCCTTTTGATGATCAGTCTCCCCATGAACCGGCAACAGATGTGAAGGTCTGATCCACCGATACATGCTAAGCAATTCATCTCGGCCTGGGTGACCTGATGCATGCAGTCCGGGGTGCGCCTCATCGCTATAGACGTGAGCGCCTCTTTGCGTAAAAGCCTGTTGCAGACGCATAACGGCGCTTTCATTACCCGGGATGGCGCGCGATGAAAAGATGATGGAGTCCCCAGCTTCGATTTCGAGGGCTGGATGTTGATTGACTGCCAGGCGGGAGAGGGCGGCGCGAGGTTCCCCCTGACTGCCCGTGGCCAGTATCAGAATTTCCTCAGGCGGGAGATAACCGATATCAGACAGCGGCACGATATCTGGAAAATCGTTCAGGTATCCCAGTTCGCGTCCCAGACGCACCATTTTTTCCATGGCTCTGCCGAGCAGGGCAATGCGTCGATGATGACGTTTTGCCGCTCGCCCTGTCGCCAGAATACGCGCCAGGTTACTGGCAAAACAGCTGACAACGACTCGGCCCTTGCAGCCTTCCATGAGCTTCTCAAGGGTTGCTGCTACCTCGCTTTCGCTGTGTGAGTGATTCTCCACCATGGCGTTGGTAGAGTCACCCACGACAAGATCGACAGGGGCAAGGCGGGCAAAGTCCTGCTCGAGGGTTTTAGCGCCCAATACAGGGTGAGGATCAATTTTCCAATCGCCGGTATGCAGGATTCGGTGTCGATCTACTTCGAGCAGTAGCGACACGCTTTCCGGTATGGAGTGGGCGACATTGATGCTTTGTACGGAGAAGGGCCCCGCATTGAAATGATCCCCTGGTGCAAAGGTGCGTATGGCGTCGGTGGCCAGACCCTGCTCTACAAGCTTTTGACGCGCAATACCTGCCGCCAGTGGTGTTGCATATACAGGGCATCCCAGGCGTGGCCATAGCCATCCCAGGGCCCCGAGATGATCCTCATGTCCATGAGTGATGACAATGGCTTCCGGGCGGATGCCAAGCGTTGCCAGCGACGAGATATCAGGAATCTGCAAGGGGGTGTCGTGGAGATCCTGGCGCAGGGCCATCCCACAATCGACCATCAGCCATCGAGACTGAAAGCCGTAAAGCATCAGGTTCATGCCGATTTCACCGCAGCCGCCAAGCGGTAATATTTCAATCTCAGAGCGGCGACGGGGGCGAACTTGTACGCGTGTCTGATCCATGGCGGGTCCGGCGATAGTTTGATTCCAACTATACGCAACGCATCAGGTGCTCACAATGAACACTGCTCAAAAGCATCTGAATTCGCTACAATTCCTGTCTTTGACCGAGTAGCGTGATCCCGATGTCTCTTTGTCGTCTAGTGGTAACCTGTCCTGATCGTGTAGGTATTGTCGCGCGTGTTTCGTCGTTTATCGCCGAGCAGGGTGGCTCCATTACTGAAGCCAATCAACACTCCGATCTGGAAACCGGGCGCTTTTTCATGCGCTATGAAGTCGAGACCCGGAACATGAGTTCCGGCAGCGATGCCTTTCGTCTCGCCTTTGCAGATATCGCCGAAGAGTTTGACATGCAGTGGCAGTGGCGGGATAGCGCACAAAAACGCCGACGCCTGATGATCATGGTGTCACGAGAGTCTCACTGTCTGGTAGATCTTCTATATCGCTGGACGGCTGGTGAACTTGACTGTGATATCGCCGGCGTCATTTCCAACCACGATGACATGCGCAGCATAGTCGAGTGGCATGGAATCGAATATCACCATGTTCCTGTCCCTGCCGATGACAAGACATCTGCTTTTTCAGATATTGAAAGGGTAATCGAGGACAGTCAGGCCGACACGATCGTGCTGGCTCGTTACATGCAGATTATCCCGCCGTCACTATGTGAGCGCTACTGCGGTCAGATCATCAATATTCATCACAGTTTCCTGCCTTCCTTTGCAGGTGCCAGACCCTATCATCAGGCCCACATCCGTGGGGTCAAGTTGATCGGCGCGACCTGTCATTATGTGACACAGGAGCTTGATGCCGGTCCGATCATCGAGCAGGACATCCAGCGCGTCACTCATTGTCATACGACCGGAGATCTGGTTCGTCTGGGAAGGGACATCGAAAAATCGGTTCTGGCCCGTGGTGTGCGATGGCACCTTCAGGACCGCGTGCTGATCGATGGCAACAAGACGGTAGTCTTCGCCTGAAGTCGGTGTCAGCGATAGCGGGTGGCCGGGCTAGAAAAGCCCCAGCTGTCGCTGTGCATCCTCCGAGACAAGACGTACACCAACGCCAAGCAGTCTGATCGGCCGTTCTGCCCGATGCCATGCGGAGTCAAAAAGCGGCATAAAGCTTTCAAGCGCCGGCGTTTGTCCGGCGGTTTCCATGGTGGTGATCGAGAAGTCATCAAAGCGAATCTTGACGAAAAGCTTGTTAATGGCGGGATGTCGATCGCGGGCCAGCCGCTCCTCCAGACGAATAACCAGTTCGGCTATTTTCTCCTGACAGACCGTCATGGAGGGGAGATCCTTGTCAAACGTGCTTTCCACGCTGATGGATTTTCTCTCCCTTTCAGTTTTGACCGGGCGCTCATCTATGCCTCGCGCCAGTTCGTGCAGCCGGACGCCAAACTTTCCAAATTCTTCAAGCAGGACGGGAAGTTCGGTCGCCCGAAGCTCCTTGCATGTATGAATTCCCTGGGCTTCCAGCTTTTTTGCTGTGGCAGGGCCGACACCATGAAGTCTTGTGATGGGAAGCAGGTCGAGGAAATCGATGACCTGATCAGGAGTGATAATGTAAAGACCATCAGGTTTTCGCCAGTCGCTGGCGATCTTGGCCAGAAACTTGTTGGGGGCAACGCCTACCGAGATTGTAATTCCGACACGCTTCTCTACCTCGTGCTTAAGCCATTGTGCCATCCACGTTGCACTGCCTTTCATACGCTCAACATGGGTAACGTCCAGAAAGGCCTCATCTAAAGAAAGCGGTTCCATGATCGGCGTCAGTTCATTGAAGATATTTTGAATCTGTCGGGAAGCCTGACGATATTTATCAAAGTCCGGGCTGAGACGTTGAAGTTGCGGGCAGAGTCTTTGCGCATGTGCCATCGACATTGCCGAGCGTATTCCGTACTCCCGAGCCGGGTAATTGCAAGTAGCGACGACCCCTCTACTTTCCGCTCGTCCTCCGATGACCAATGGAACATGGCGAAGGTCTGGGTTATCGCGCATTTCAACTGCGGCATAGAAGCAGTCGCAATCAGCATGGAGGATCTTTCGCATCAGAGGTTTCAAGGGTGTTTGCATGGATATACATACTATAAGAGACCTAACCCATAAATTCCTTATGGTTGTGCAAAAGTGCAATGTTTAGGTCTGCCATGGATATACATCTTAAAAAAGATTATCGGCAATTGTTAATGTTAAGGTGATTGCACTGATAAAAAATTCTATGTCCAGGTATATTATTCAAGCGTTGGAGTGAGCCTTTCATTAGCAGGTCTTTTGCAGCATGCGCTAATATTGCTGATGAGCGATGCAGCACAGTCATATATTGTTTGAAGATGCTGATGCCAATTTTTGAGATGTTTTTCGCTTTAAAGCGTTTTTAATTTAACGTATTATCCGCTGCACCAGGGAAATTAAATTATTTTAACAGGCCATAGGGTCAGCATCTCGTCGAGAGATGTGTGTAAGCTGGAGAGGTTGGTAATGTCGCTGCTAAATGAATACATGAAAAAAGAGCAACTGCTCAAGCAGCTGCGAGATGAGTTGCAGCAGCTCGAACAGGATCAGAGACTCAAGGGCGAACTTGAGTTCAAGGAAAAACTTGAGCAGCTGATGCAGGCTCATGACAAAACTGCTGCTGATGTTATTGATATCCTGAATCCGGGTGAGGGGGTATCGTCTTCCAAACAATCCTCTGTAGAAAGCCAGGGATCTGGTAGGCGCAAGCGCAAGCTGAAGATATATCGCAATCCTCACACGGGTGAAGTTGTGGAAACCCGCGGTGGTAACCAGAAAACGCTCAAGGCGTGGAAGGAAGAATACGGAAACGATAACGTTGAGCAATGGCTTGAACGTACCGAATAGATTCTTTCTTACTAGAGGGCCGCTTTGACGGCCCTTTTTTATGTCCGCTCTTTTTGTGCGCTGGCTGACCAAACAATCATGTTTTAATAAAACGTGACAGCGTCTTCCGGCGCCATGCTGCAATGATATGGCGCTTTCTGCACAAGTCTCTATTTGCCCAGTTATTTAAAATATCTGTTGAGTCGCGATGTGTTGATGCTTCATTTTTGGAGTGTTTTGTAACACGTCGTGACATGATGGCCTGTAAAAGGCCAGTGTGGTTAATGGCGGGTGAGATGCTGGTGCTGTAGAATCTCGAAATAATGATGCGCAAAGCAGCATACCCTCGCCAATGGGGGTCTGATAGCATCGACAGCAATCCAGAAGTCTGAATAATTTTGTCTGATCTTTAATTAAAGGTACGCAGCATTTTGCCGATTCCTTTAGTCAGGTCAGGTCATGTTATTGAGGCGTCGATTCGACTTGCAGTCATGGACTGCTGCATCATCCGATACCGCTCGGCAACGCCGACGAGTAAAAAGCAACATCGGCGGTATCTCATGGCCTCGGAAACACGCCAGTATTGACATTCCGTGGCGGTAGCGTGTCCAGACGCCGGAATAATTTTGACAGGAGTAAGCGGTTAATGAAGCGGCTGCTGAGTTGTGCCTTGTTAGGGAGTTCCCTTTTTCTGGGAGGTTGTGTTCTTTCTCCCGGCAGTGATATGCCCTACGAAAAATCGGGGCCCCCTATCGATGATCTGGTAGATGTCCAGCCCATCACCTTTGGTCTTGTGCAGGCTCAAAACGCTGCTCGCAAGGAGTTCATATCGCAGCAAAGCCTCAAAGAGGCCACTCAGGAGATGACCTCCGATACCAGTGATTATAATTATCGGATCGGTAAGGGTGATATTCTCAATATCGTCGTCTACGACCATCCTGAACTTACCATTCCGGCTGGAGGAGAGCGTAGTTCTGTCGAAACCGGTAATGTTGTTCATAGCGACGGCACCATTTTCTATCCCTACGTAGGCCGTATTCATGTCGCCGGCAAGAACGTGGCCGATGTGCGTGCGCAGATCGCTTCGTCCTTGGCCGATTACATTGCCGAGCCCCAGGTCGAAGTCAACATTGCCAGCTTTCAGTCCCAGAAAGTCTATGTTAGCGGACAGGTCTCCAACCCTGGTCAGCAGCCAATCACCAATACGCCATTGACGGTGCTTGATGCCATCACCAGCGCAGGTGGCTTAAACGAAAACGCTGACTGGCGGCATGTTGTCCTGACGCACAAAAATGGTCAGGAGGAAATTATCAATGTCTATGACATGCTGCAAAACGGGCAAATGAGCCAGAACCGTTTGCTGAACGATGGCGATGTACTTCATGTACCTGATGTTGGCTCGCAAAAGGTTTATGTGCTTGGCGAAGTTCTGAGACCGCAGGATCTACCGATGGGTGGACATCGATTCAGTCTGGTGGATGCATTGAGTCAGTCCGGTGGTATCGATGAGGTTGAAGCACAAGCCTCGGGAATCTTTGTTATCAGGCAGGGTGGGCCAGGCGACAAGATGGCTACGGTATACCAGCTGGATGCGAGCAATGCGGCTTCATTTGTAATTGGCACAGAATTCGAACTTGAACCGCAGGACATCGTGTACGTCACGACCGCACCAATCTCTCGCTGGAACCGCGTTATCAGTCAGTTGCTGCCTACTACCAACCTCACCCGTTCATCCGTTGGCTCGGTTAACGATTACAACGACCTCTAGCGGATACGCGCTATCCAGTTATCCTGGATAGCGCAAGTTTTAATTAGGTTGTAGCAAAAATACCGCACACAACTGATAAAAATGCTCATTTACCATTTATTAAATGGAATCAGTGATAAATCATATGGCTTCAAATACTGAAAGATATCAGTCAGCCGATTCTGGTGAAGAGTTTGACCTGGGTCGCCTTTTCGGTCTCATGATTGACAATAAGTGGTTGATCGCCCTGATCGTATGTGTATCTACGTTTCTTGGGATTCTCTACGTTACCTTCAAAACGCCTGTCTATCAGGCCGATGCACTTCTTGAGATAGAAGGACGCGCTAATCCGGCCAGCAACCCGGTTCAAAACCTAGGGGTTTTCGGAGATACACCTCGGTCAACTGCCGAGATGCAGATTCTGACCTCGCGTATGGTACTGGGACAAACAGTTGATCGCCTTAACCTGCAGCTGAGTGTCAAGCCGGAAGGGCTTCCTATCCTTGGTGACACTCTAGCTCGTCGCGGAGTCGAGCGTCCTTCCTTCGCTCAGGGATGGTCGTCTGTCTGGGCTGGAGAAAGTATCAACGTCACTCGCTTCATCGTACCTGATAGCTGGATTAACAGGCCGCTGACCATCAAGTCACTTGGTAATAATCGATATGAGCTACGTGCCGATGGTCAGCTGATTCTGGAAGGGCAGGTCGGACAGCTTGCGCAGTCGCGCGACGGTAATGTCGAAATGCGCGTCATGGATATGACGGCTGGGCAGGGCGCAGAGTTTACTGTTGTCAAAAAGTCACGCCTGTCAGCCATCAACAGTTTGCGTAGTGGTTTTGAAGTCGAGGAAGTGGGGCGCTCTGGTACAGGTATTCTGAAGCTGACGCTACAGGGCACTGATCGCAACGAAATCCGTAACAGTCTCAAGGCCATCACGGATATCTACATCACACAAAATATTGAAAGGCAGTCTGCTGAAGCCCAGCAGAGTCTCGATTTTCTTAACCAGCAGGCGCCGCGTGTCCGGGATAGCCTGGTAGAAGCCGAAAACAAGCTGAACAATTATCGCGTTAATCAGGATTCGGTTGATCTTGATCAGGAAACCTCTTCGGTACTGAGTCAGATCGTTAACATCGATAACCAGCTCAACCAGCTCAAGTTTGACGAAGCTGATTTGTCACGCCGCTTTAACAAGAGCCATCCACAGTATCAGGCACTTCTGCAAAAGCGTGAAGAGCTCAATGCTGAAAAGGACAGGTTACAAAAACGGGTCGATAGTCTGCCTGAAACACAGCAAGAGGTTCTGCGGCTTCAACGGGATGTGAACGTCAATCAGGAAATGTACGTTCAGATGCTTAACCGCATGCAGGAAATGAATATTGCAAAAGCGGGCGCTGTGGGAAATGTTCGTATCATCGACGACTCCACGCTTCAAAATAGCCCGGTAGCACCACGTAAGACTCTGATTACTGTTATTGCCTTTATCCTGGGGCTGGTTGTTGCCATTATTGTGGTGCTGATTCGCCGGATCATGAATCGCAGCATCGAAAGTCCTGAACAGCTTGAGCAGATTGGCATTCCCGTTTATGCCTCTATACCGTTAAGCAGTAATCAAAGCGGCCTTGTAAAAAGGACTCGTGGCAATCGTGGCTTGCGCATTAAGCGCAACCAGGGCGCTAAAAATACGGTAGATACCGGAGTTTTGGCACTGCGTAATTCGGATGATCAATCCGTTGAAGCAGTACGTAGCCTGCGAACAAGCCTCCACTTTGCCATGATGGAAGCCCCAAATGCGCGTCTCATGATTAGTAGTGCAAGTCCGGGTGCCGGTAAGAGCTTCGTGGTGTCCAACCTTGGTGTTGTCTGTGCTCAGGCAGGGCAGAAAGTTCTGGTCATTGATGCAGATATGCGTATGGGACATTTGCATCACGTCTTCAAGGGCAAATCTGAAAAAGGCCTTAGTGATATTCTGGCCCGTAGAACTACAGCCTCCGAAGTTGTACGTTCAGGGGGAGTTGATGGGCTTGATTTCATCTCACGTGGCGCCGCACCGCCGAATCCGGCCGAGCTTTTAATGAGTGCTGGCTTTAGTGAGCTTCTTGCCTGGGCTGATCAACATTACGATTTAATCATCATTGATACACCGCCAATTCTGGCAGTTACGGATGCCGCGATTATCGGTAAGCAGGCAGGCACCAATATGCTGTTGGCCCGCTATGGAGTGAATCCTCCTGCCGAGATCGAACAGGCAAGACGACGGTTTGAGCATAGTGGCGTAGACATTAAGGGTACCGTGCTTAACGGTGTAGAGCAGACGGCTTCTCATCGATATGGCGGCAATTACGGTAATTACCACTATAGTTACGGCAAAAAGTCGTAGGACCAAAAAAGATGATTTTTTGGCCATCCTGCTTTAAGCAGGGTGGCCAAGTTTTCTATATGTAGCTTACAGTTTCACATTGCTGCATGCTCATAATGAAATAATAATTTATCTGAAGGTCTTTGGTGAAATATTTATATAATTAGGTGGTTTAAGGCTTGTTTTTCTGATCGAGTAGATGGCCTGATTTTAACACCCTTTCTAAAATTTTTTTGCCTTGATTTTTTTGGTTAATTAGTAGTTCATTTTAAAATGCCTTTATTTATTTTTTTAAGGCAAGTTAAAATTTTAAAAATTAGAGCTATTATTTTAATATGGTTGAGCACGAAAAATGAAAATTTCTGTAGTGATTCCTACTTATCGTAGCAGTGGTTTTATAAAAAATACGCTAGATAGTGTTCATGGTTCTGTGGGAAAACATGATTACGAAATCATCTTGGTAGACGATTGCTCTGATGATATCGAATCTCTAAAATCCGTCGTAGCTGACTCACCGAATACTACTTTGGTAAGCAAGGATAAGAAGTCGAACGCAGCGGTATCTAGAAATATTGGTATCAACTGTGCTTCAGGCAGCTATATTTTCCTGCTTGACTCTGATGATCACTTTAAGCCTGGGTATATTGACGAGCGTTTAAGCTTTATGCGCGAAGGGAAGCATGATTTTTGTTTTGGTGCTTATACAAACGTTTCTCTTGATGGTCGCAAAGATTTTATCGAAAAACCTGATGCCCGTGATCCGCGTCATTATCTTTTCATTGAAGATAAAGATATCAGGACCTCTACAATTAGCTTTTTAGCAGAACGAAAAAATAGCTTTAAATTTAATGAGGATTTGAATAAGCATCAAGACTGGGGGTTTTTGATTGACACTGCCGAGCATAGTCAATCATGGGGATACGATCCTGTTCCTGGTGTCCATCTTAATTGCGATCGTGACGAGCGTATGAGTGGATCCATGAATATGGAGGCCAGCAAGGTGTTTATGAATAAATACCTTATGGATCCTCAGCATATTAGCGGTTTTTCAAAGCGTCATTTTGTACTTGCAGCTCTTTTGAAAGATCATGAAGCATACCGTTTTTTCTCAAGTCGGATTATGCCAGAACTTTTGAAACCGAAGTTTAGGCTAATCAAGTCCGTAGGAGATTTCCTTGATAAGATCGGACTGTTCTTTTTGCTGCCTTGTCTACTTGGCACATACAAAGTAATTGCTAGACTAAAAAAATCCTGACGGGCTGATATATGACCGCTGAGCTTACATGGTATCTAGTATTGTGTTTGGTTTCTTTTGTTTTTTGTTTTTTAAACAAAAGAACACCTCTAATGCTTGTCGCATACGGGATAGCTGTCTACTATATGTGGGTGGTTAGAAATTCGGGGTTTGACTCCGATATGGCCACATATGCGGGGTATTTGTCTTACTTGCCTGACTTTGCTACTGCAACTATATACTATACAAGAGAGTTTGTTTATTGGTTCGGTTCAGGTTATTTGTATAGCTGGATTCAAAACGATATTACAACCCTATGGGTTATCGATATTATATGGATAACTTTATTGTTTTATGCGGTTGGCAACAAAAAACAAAGTGCTGGCGTTCCGTTGTACGTGGCACCATTTATGCTTACTTTTTTTCCCGTTTTGATGGGGTATGAGAACGTCTACAGACAGTTAATAGCATGCATGTTTGTTCTTTTTGCGTTTTTTGGCACTAGAAATCTGTTTGTTGCGGGTTTTTTTGGTTTGCTTGCTCTTTTTACTCATAATGGCTCAATCGTTTATATGCCTTTGCTTTACTTATTCGCTACAACTAAAGGTATGACAATTCCAAAGCTTTCAGCTTTTCATAAGCTGGTCTTCAGTTTTTTATACTTGGTTATGGTGGGCGGGGTTTATTATTCATCGTTAGCAGATAGCCAACTCGCGAAGTCTTCAAGTACAACGGGCTTACCATTAACTTATGCCTATTTGGCTGTCTTTATGGCAATGTTCTTGATAGCTTTTTTAATTGCTAATTTCAAATTCAAGAAGTTTGTCAAAGACAACGTTTCCTTGGTCTATGCTATTTTTACATTTATGGCATTTATACCTGTTTTAGGTGGCGCCCAGGCAGAAAGGATTGGCATGATGCTGCTCATTGTTATTGTGCCTATCTTTGCAATGAATTTAGATAAAAGTTTGCAGTCACAAAGTGAGAAATTGTTGATGCGTATGCTTTTCGTACTTGTCGGAATTGCGCCAACTTTCTTGTTTAGTTCAGCATTGAACTTCCTTCTTACTGCAGCTAAAGCCGCATATTAAAGAGATATTTATGAAGGTTGCGCAAATCATTACTGAGCTAAAGCCAAGCGGCCCTGCTAATGTGGTTAAAAACATTGTTGGCAATATGCCGGATCATATCCAGTCAAAAGTTTTTTATTTTAGGGGGCCGCCTACCCTTGATGTTGATTGTGAATGTGAGCATATAAATTTCAATACCTCGTCAAAATTGAAAGATTTTGATATTATTCACTCGCATGGAATAAGACCAGATTTCCTCGCTCTTTATGCAGGGCTTCTGAATAAGAAGGTATTGACAGTGTCTACGTTACATAATTATGTAAAAGATGAGCTGTTGAATATATATGGGCCCAAGGCTGCCAGGTTCGTTACGCCTCTTTGGATAAATGCATGGTCTAGAATGAATGGCCTTGCCGTTTTGACGCAGGATGCTTTTCAATATTACTCCCCATTGCTTGGTTCAGAAAAGCTGAATATCATTCACAACGGTATTAAAGCTTCTACAAATGGTAATGATGCCGATCCTGATGACCAAAACAAGCTAAAAGCGTTGGGGGAAAAATATTATTTGCTTGGAACCAATGCACATATCATAAAGAGGAAAGGTATAGATCAGGTTGTAGAAGCTTTAAAATACTTGCCTGATTTTGCGCTTGTGGTTGTGGGTGATGGGCCCTGCCGGCAGGATTTAATACAACTTTCGGAAGAACATGGTGTTTCAGAGCGCTGCTGGTTTACCGGGTATCGAAGTAACGTTGCGTCATTTCTACCATACTATGATATATACGTTATGCCCAGTCGTAGCGAAGGTTTCGGTCTGGCATTATTAGAGGCCATGGCTGCTCACCTGCCATGCGTGTGTAGCGATATTGGTGTCTTTAGAGAGATCATGGGCGAGCAGGCATCTTTCTTTACGCTTGAAAATATTGATTCTTTTTGTGAGTCTGTTCGTTCAGCCTTGGCTTGTCGTAAGCAGTTCGCAGAAAATGGCTACCAGCGTTATCTGGAAAAGTTTACAGGCAAAGCCATGGGCGAAGCTTACGCTAATTTTTACGATGAGCAGCTTGCCAAATATAGTTAATTCGATACCGTGATTTTTTGTTGATCTGGTAAAGTGCGGATTTTAACCCTTGCTGGATAGCATCATGGTCGAGCAGACATATCAATAAGTAGGTAAACGTCAAAATGAAATTTTCGGTGCTGATGTCTGTATATGACAAGGAGTCACCACGCTTTCTACGTGAGTGCCTTGAAAGCATCAGGATACAGAGTGTGCAGCCTGACGAGGTTGTCATCGTCGAAGATGGGCCCATCAACGATCAGCTGCAGGCAGCACTTGATGAATACCGATCTACTTTGAGTATCACTTCAGTAAGGCTGCCGCAAAATAAGGGTTTGGGTGAGGCACTCAATGCTGGCCTTGAGCGTTGTCGTAACGATCTTGTTGCCAGAATGGATACCGATGATCATTGCTGCCCCGGACGCTTCGAGCTGCAGGTCAATTACATGGCCGCTCATCCTGAAGTCGATATACTTGGCGGAGCCATTGCCGAATTCAACGAAGATCCGCAAAAACCTCATGCCATCCGCGAACTGCCTACAGGTAAGGAGCAGGTGGCTCGCTTTGCTCGTTCGCGCTGTCCGGTTAATCACATGACGGTCATGTTTCGCCGAGCTGCTATTTTGAAGGCGGGTGGTTATAAACATTTTGCAGGTGTTGAAGATTATTATCTTTGGGTGCGTCTTCTATGTCAGGGGGGACATATCGATAATGTTGGAGACATCCTTGTCAACGCCCGGGTAGGCAACGGCATGTTGGCTAGAAGACGGGGATGGGGTTACTTCAAACAAGACGTGAAGCTTCAGAAGAAGTTTCTCGATATGGGGTTTGTAGGCCCGGTTACCATGTGTATGAACGTGCTCAAAAGAGCGCCGTTGCGACTTATGCCGGAAAAATTGCTGGCTGCCATCTACCAAGGCGTTCTTCGTAAAAAGCCGTCGGGCTGAAACGTTCTGCCTGATAGGATGACTGGTATTGCATTTGCCCCGGTACAGGTTTCAATCCTGTACCGGGGTTTTTGTTTTTCAGCCAATGATCATGCAATAAGCAGTTTAAAATCTGCGTTACTCGGCTTATGCAAAATGGCCCGAAGGGCTCGGCTGGCGTTGATGCACCACGTATAGTGTCCAGGCAAGAGGGATAGGAAACGAACCCATGAACGAACTGCTTGAATCCATCAAAAGAATTGCCTGGGAGGCCTGTGACGCCATTCTGGAGGTCTATCAGAACCCGATAGAAGTGACTGACAAAAAGGATAGTAGCCCTCTGACTCAGGCCGATCTCTCGGCAAATCAATTAATTTCACGGCGACTATCCGTTTTGCGTCCTGCATGGCCCATCCTATCGGAGGAGTCAGCTGCTGCTGATATTGAAGACCGACTGTCGTGGACAACTTTCTGGTTGATAGACCCCTTGGATGGCACGAGGGAGTTTATCAACCGAAATGGCGAGTTTACGGTCAATATCGCTTTGGTTCATGAAGGCAGGCCGATCCTCGGAGTGATCGCTGCTCCCGTTTTGAACACCATGTGGTATGCCGTGAAAGACCAGGGAGCATGGCGTCAAAGTCCGGGTGAGCCAGCAAGGCGTATCGCTACGACCACTTGGCATCCCGATCAGCCCCTCCGGATTGTAGGAAGTCGTTCTCATGGCGGTCATGAGATGGAGCGCCTTTTGAAGGTTCTGCCATCATACGAGTTTGAAGGGGTGGGAAGTTCTCTCAAGTTTTGTCGCATTGCAGAAGGTGCCGCCGATTGTTACCCAAGGCCCGGTGCCACATGTGAATGGGATACGGGGGCTGCCCACATTATCCTTGATGAAGCCGGCGGTACCGTTCTTCGGTTGGACACCGAGACGCATAAGGTTAAAGAGCCTCTCCGATACAATCAGCACCATTCACTGGTCAACCCGGATTTCGTTGCGCTTGGGCAAGGGCTCGCTGAAAAGTGGAACCACCCGGGGCTTTTGAATCTCTCTATTGGTACAGCGCCTTAAATATTCTGCGATGGCTGCCGATAGAGTCACCAAGAGAACAATGAATCCGCTCTTGCCTGCTAGGATTCACCATTCCGGAGAGTTATAAATGGCTATCGAATCACTGGGTGTCGGCTCCAATCTTAATCTCACCTCGCTGCTTGACGGCCTCAAGAAGTCAGAGCAGGGAAAGCTGGAGCCCATTACCAAAAAGTTTAATTCGACTGACGCCAAGCTTTCCGGCTTTGGTCAACTAAGGACATCGCTTGAAAGCTTCCAAGCAGCGGCTCAAAAGCTCAACAGTGGAAAGCTTTATGAAGGCTTTGCTTCGCAGGTGAGCGGTTCTGCATTGACGGCGACTGCCGGCAGTACCGCGGCCGCAGGTAGCTATAGTATTAAGATCGACTCTCTGGCCACCGCGCAGTCTCTAGCCACTGCCGGACGTTCTGATACGACAAATTCTATCGGAACAGGAACACTGAACGTCAATGTGGGCACCAAGTCCACTCCTGTCGAAATTACTGATGGTTCGCTGGCTGGCATTCGCGATGCCATTAACAAGGCTGATGCCGGCGTGACAGCCTCCATCGTCAATGATGGCAGTGGTACGCCTTACCGTTTGGTGCTGAATTCTCAGACCACGGGCGCCGGTGCAACCATGTCCTTTTCAAGCGAGAATACTGCTCTTGAGGGAATTTTTTCCGGTGCTACTGAAACAGTCGCCGCGTCAGATGCGTCTCTGACAGTTAATGGTTTGCCTATTAAAAGCTCTTCTAACACCGTTGAAGATGCCATTCAGGGCGTAACGCTCAATCTTGTTGAAACGACAGCAGCCGGAGCATCGACAAAGCTGACAGTTAGTCAAGATACGGAGTCCGTTAAGACCGCCGTACAGGATTTTGTAAAGGCCTACAACGCCCTAAATGACAAGATCACGTCGCTGACCAAGGTTGACAATGAGGGTGACAAGGTTAAAAGCGGCGTGCTGACCGGCAATAGTACCGTGCGCTCCGTTCAGAGCACGCTGCGAGGTGTCATGAGCAGTGCCGTCAACGGTGAGGGCATGAACTATCTCTTCGAGGCCGGCATTAGCTTTAGCAAGGATCTCAGCAAAAGTGGCAAGCTCGAGATAACCGATGAGAAAAAGCTCGACGAGGCCCTAGCCAATAATCTAGAAGGCATGAGGGGTCTGTTTGTCGGCGATGGCAAGACCGGCATCGCGGCCAGACTTGATGCCAGCATCGAGTCAATGCTGGCCACCAATGGGGCGGTTAGCAGTGCAGAAGCCGGCCTTGAAAGCTCAAAGGCAAGTCTTAAGGCTCAGAGCGTGCGCATGCAGGAAACCATCGATGCCACGGTAGATCGCTACAAAAAGCAATTCCAGCAGCTCGATTTGATGATGTCCAAACTTAACAATACACAATCATACCTCAGTCAGCAGTTCGAAGCCCTTAACAGTTCTTCTAACAGCTAATCGGTCAATATTGGCGGATATCCATTATGTATACACAAAGAGGGGCAAGTACCTACGCATCAGTAGGTGTAGAGACGGGCGCCATGAGTGCCTCTCCCCATCAGCTGATCGTCATGCTGTTCGACGGTGCCATGGCGGCCATATTCAAGGCCAAGTGGGCCATGGAGCATCACGACATTGCCGGTAGAGGTATGGCCATTTCGAAGGCCATCGATATCATTGATGGTGGACTACGGGCGAGCCTGGACATGACACGCGGTGGTGAATTGGCAGAGCGTTTGTCATCGCTTTATGAGTACATGTCACGTTCACTTTTAAAAGCCAATGTTTCCAATGACAAGGCATTGTTGGAGCATGTTGAAAGACTTTTAAGTGATATTTCCGGGGCGTGGAAGGAAATCGGTTCGACTTCTCAGCAACCTGCCGCAGCAGCTCAGGTCTGACATGGAAAAAAAACGTGCTCTGATCATCCATGGCTATGAGCGGGCCCTGAGAGTAAGTCAGGAAATGCTGGATCACGCTGGCACCGGGCAGTGGCACAAGCTTATCGAGCTTGAGCATGATTACCTGTGTGAAATTGATCGGCTTCGAATGCGCGATGAACAGATCACACTGGATAGTGAACGTCAGGTACACAAAAAGAAAATTCTGGCTCAGCTTCTGGAAAACGACCAAAAGCTTCATACGCTATTGCAGCAAAGGCTTGATGAGCTTAGCCAGCTGATGGAGAAAAACCGGGTGCAGCAGCAGGTCAACCGTGCTTATAGTGCGACATCAGCCCCAGTGGGGGAATAGCCATGAGTAGCATCACGCCACTGCTGGATACCCTGCTTCACAATGTCTTGGGGCGTCGCGCGGATCTTGATCGGGTTGCTTCACGGCAACCCGATTTGCCTTTGGGAAGCGTGACTTATACACCAGCCGTGCGTCATGGTACCTCGGATACGCCTGATGAAACGCTGGAGCGTCACAGTGATGATGCGGCCGCAAGAGCCAATATACCTGACAAGTCATCTGCTCGTGTTTTAACTTCTAACCAGGGGCTGTTTTTTCAGGACACGGCTTCGGATAGCGTGCCTGGGTCTTCCAAAACACACTTTAGTGCTGAAGCCAGAGCCATTTCGCGTATTCTGGAGAAATTTCCTGCCACAGCACCGGTTGTCAGTACTGACTCGGTTTTGCTGTCGACGGAAGAATCCCTGAAAACGCCTGTACTTGCAGCAACTCTCGCCTCGCAGATCAGGAATAGCGGCCTTTTTTATGAGTCGCACCTTCGTCAATGGCTTCTGGGTCAGTACGACCAGCAGGCGTTACTCAAGGAACCACAAAACAGGTTATTTCAGCCTGTTCCAACTGGACATCAGACATCGACTGATGCCGACCGGTCATACGATACTCTCTCCACGATCAGCCGTGAACGCCATGCGCTACAGGCCCTAAGTACTCCTTCGGAACGCGAAAGTGGGGGAGGCGCCATGCCATCTGCTCAGGATAACCTCCAGGGCATTCTTCGCCATCAACTGGAACTCATGGCCTCTCCGCTGGTTCGATGGGAAGGCTTTCTAACGCCTCAAATACCGGTGCATTGGGAAATCGAGCAGCAGCCCGAGGAATCAGACGGCGAGAATACACAGGAAGCTCGGCAGATCTGGCGCTCTAAGCTGAAGCTGATGTTGCCAACCCTGGGCACTGTTGATCTTGAGATCAGCCTTCAGGACAGGGTCATTAACATCAGCGGTAGGGTAGGGCTTTCTCATCTAGCCTGGATGACCGTGCAGGGACGCCATCTTGATGAAAGGATGGCCGGAGCCGGGTTACAACTCGCCAATCTGCATTTCACTCCCCAGAACGCAAGTGATCATGAGGGTGGATCAGCATGACATCCTCAAAAGACTATTCTGATGGCCGTCAACGTGCTGTCGCCATAGCGCATGATGGCAATGAAGCACCGCGTGTGGTGGCCAAGGGATATGGCACGACGGCTGATGCCATCATAGAGAAGGCGCAGGCAAGCGGTATCTTTGTGCATCAGTCTCCGGAGCTGGTAAACCTGCTTTTACATGTCGATCTTGATGATCGCATCCCAAAAGAATTGTATCTGGCGCTGGCGGAGCTTTTATGCTGGATACATGAGCTTGAACGCGACGCCACCCTCTCGACCTGAAATTTTTAGAAACATTTCAGAAATCAAAAGATACATAAAAATTTCTTTCATTAGACGAAATGGGGCCCTTTTTGGGCCCTTTTCGTCTAACGTTGATTTTATTGACTAAATTCTCTGCTATTGTCTTAAGGAGGGTGGTAGGAAAACATTGTTTTCGTACTAATCAAAAAAATAGTTGTGGTAGTAAAGTATGATGTGTCAATATTGCAGAAAGTAACGGGGCGTAACATTCTGGTTGGATAGTGTCGCCTCACCTGGCAATGATCCTGTTACGAAAAATGGTCAAGAGCGTTAACAATCGCCGTTGTACCAGTCGTGACATGGATAAATTTTCAAGACGAGGGGAAGGGAACATGATGACTACAAGCCATTTGCTGGACGATATTCGCAACGTCAATCTGTCTTATCTGCTTCTGGTACAAAGGCTTTTGAATGAAGATCGCTCTGCTGCCATGTTCAGGCTAAAACTGAACGAGCAGATGGCTGATACTCTGGCATCACTACCCATTTCGCAGCTTGCAAAGCTTGCGAACTCCAACCAGCTGCTGTGCCACTTTGCGTTGGTTGATCCTGCCCAGCTTTCATCGTTGACGACCCAACAGCGCGAAGATGATCTAAAGCGCACTCATGCTGCTATCCTGCTGGCGGGCAGCATGCATGATGACGCGGAGGAGGTGGTGCTGAAAAAGGGGCACCATCATGGCCGATAAAAGCGTCATCAATGAAGTGCGCGATATACAACTGGCGATCGAGCTGATTGAGCTCGGCGCCAGGCTTCAGGTGCTTGAAACCGAAACAGACCTTTCTCGCGGGCGTTTGATTCGCCTTTACAAGGAAGTGCGTGGTGTTTCTCCGCCGAAGGGCATGCTCCCGTTTTCGACAGACTGGTTTATTACGTGGCTTCCCAATATTCATTCGTCACTTTTCTATAATATTTATCTTTCCCTGCGGGAACAGAGTCGATGTGATCGCATGGAGGCCATCATAAAGGCCTACCGACTCTATTTTGAGCAAATCTCCATGCTCGAGGATGGCGAGGCCGTGTTGGGACTAACCCGGGCATGGACGCTGGTACGCTTTTTTGAAAGCGACATGATGCAACTATCATCATGCACCTCATGCAGTGGTAGATTCGTCAATCATGCGCATAGCCTTGATCAGGATTTTGTCTGCGGTATCTGCCAGCCGCCGTCTCGTGCCGGGAAAACCCGCCGCGCTGCCGAGAGAGAGCGCATTAGAAAGGAAAGCGGCGCTCAGTAATGGCCAAGGGGCTTTATCACCATCCTGATGATCCAATGATTACCATTTCCACTGCCCTGACAGCTTGCGCCGTCAGGGTTTTTTTATGCCGGTTATTCTTCTGGCTCAACCATTTCAAAAAAGCAAAATAGCCCCTTTTTCAGAAGCTAGTCCTGCCTTTGATCGATCATAAAAGACCTTAACCTTGCCGTTATTCTCCTGAGAGCAGGGTTCCGACTGCTGCAGTCGTCATATCCCTTTTTCCCTGAAGAATCTGATGAGATGGGCGCTCAAGCCAAGCCACTTTTGGCCGATGATATCTCCAGATTCTGAATACTGAGGAATTACCGTGCTTATATTATTTGGATATGTTGCTGTTGTTGCCTCGGTAATCGGGGGGTACATGATGGTGGGCGGCCACCTCGCCGTGCTGCTACAGCCGGCCGAGATCGTCATCATTTGTGGTGCTGCCATGGGGGCCTTCATCGCCAGTAACAATGGTAAGGCGATCAAGGCCACACTGAGGGTCGTGCCAAAGCTCAAGGGGAGCGTCAAATATAACAAGGAGCTTTTCATGGAGCTCATGGCGCTTTTGTACCTCTTGCTGGCCAAGGGACGCCAGGAGGGCATGATGGCGCTTGAGCGTGATGTTGAGGCTCCGGCAGAAAGCCCTTTGTTTACCCGCTATCCCAAGCTGATGGCAGACCCTCTTCTCATGGAGTTTTTGACCGACTACCTGCGCCTGATGATCAGCGGCAACATGGATGCCTTCGAGATCGAGTCGTTGATGGATCACGAGATTGAAACGTTTCAGCATGAAGCCGAGATTCCCGTCAATGCCATTTCAGGTGTCGGTGATGGCCTGCCAGCCTTCGGCATCGTGGCCGCTGTCATGGGAGTGGTCCATGCACTGGGTGCCGAAGGTCTGACACCTGAAGAAGTCGGTCCTCTGATTGCGGCGGCACTGGTCGGTACTTTTCTTGGCATATTGCTGGCCTATGGTTTTGTGACGCCACTGGCGACTCATGTCCGGCATCAGATCGGCGAAGTCGAAAAGATGCTGCAGTGTATCAAGGTCACGCTTCTGGCCAACCTGAATGGTTATGCCCCGCCGATTGCCGTCGAATTTGGTCGCAAGGTGCTCTATTCAACCGAGCGACCGAGCTTCAGCGAACTGGAAGAGCATGTAAGAGCCGTTCGTTCACAGCCTAGTGGCAATGGGCAAGGATAAGTCATGAGCCAGCATCGCCGTCCCATTGTTGTACGCCGTAAAAAGGCTGCCGGCCATCACGGCTCTCATGGTAGCTGGAAGATTGCCTATGCCGACTTCATGACGGCCATGATGGCTTTCTTTCTGGTGATGTGGCTGCTGGCCGGGACATCGAAAGCCGAGTTTGAACAGATCAGCGAATATTTTCGGACACCCTTGAAAGTGGCTCTGGCTGGTGGGGATCGCAATTCGGCCAGCAACAGCGCCATCCCGGGTGGTGGTGATGATGTCATGCACAGCGAAGGTGAACGTTCACGGATCACCATCGAGCAAAACAGCAGCATGGCGACCGACATGTCAGCCCTGAGCAGGCTCAAGGCTCGCCTTGAAGCCCTGATGCAGGAGGACCCGGCGCTGCGGGACCTGCGTTCACAGATGCGTCTGGATCTGACGCCCGAGGGGCTTCGAATCCAGATCGTGGACAGTCAGCGGCGTCCCATGTTCGAGCTGGGCAGTGCGCGAGTGGCGCCTTATATGCACCGTATTCTTACCGCCATTGCGCCGCTGCTCAACGAGCTGCCCAACAAGCTGACCCTGTCAGGGCATACGGATGATCTTCCGTTTGCCGCCGGCCTCAAGGGATACAGCAACTGGGAGCTTTCAACCGATCGCGCCAATGCCTCACGGCGTGAAC
Source organism: Kushneria konosiri (assembly GCF_002155145.1). Taxonomy (NCBI): domain Bacteria; kingdom Pseudomonadati; phylum Pseudomonadota; class Gammaproteobacteria; order Oceanospirillales; family Halomonadaceae; genus Kushneria; species Kushneria konosiri. The sequence continues at coordinate 3,333,089 of NZ_CP021323.1, read as the reverse complement.
TGGTCGCCGGAGGGCTTGAGCCCGAGAAGCTGTTACGTGTCATCGGCATGGCGGACACCATGAATATGCCGGATGAAGAGGACAACGCGCTTAACCGTCGGATCAGCATTCTGGTGCTCAACAGCCGAGCGCAGAAAATGATGGAGCAGGAAAACATGGCCCCGGGTTCGCCGGCCATTATTGATGGTGACAAAACGCCGATTTCCATCGATGGGCTCACCCAGGGCGCAGGCGCTCTGAATACTTCGGGGGCGTCAGAACAGACGACACAATCATGAGCATCATGACGGCAGGTTTTGAAGGCACTTTCGCGTGCGCTCGAGTCGAGCGTGGGATCGAATCCAGAAGCAGGGCAGGGCATCAGTCGTGAGCATCGACATTACCGAGTTCTATCAGACATTTTTCGAAGAGGCCGAGGAACTGCTCAGCGATATGGAGCAGCAGCTGTTGCAGATCGATCCCAGCGATCCTGACAGTGAACAGCTCAATGCCATCTTTCGAGCGGCACATTCCATCAAGGGTGGCGCGGGAACGTTTGGCTTTACCGTGCTGCAGGAGACCACGCACCTTTTTGAAAATCTGCTCGACAAGGCGCGCCATCACGAACTGACCCTTGACCCCACAACCATCGACATATTTCTGGAAACCAAGGATATGCTCAGCGATCAGCTCAATGCTTACCGTCAACAGACCGAGCCGGACAGCGCCGCCTATGAGCGTATCTGTAACACGCTAAAGGCTCTGGCTGAAGAGAAAGGCCAGGGAGGCGCTGCTGCATCTGCGACGACAATGCCATCTCAGACAGCCGTTTCCGGCCCTGCACAGAGTGGTGCAATGGTCATCCGAATTGCCGGTGTGGCAGCAGATAATGCCACCAGTCTGGCAGAAGAGCTGGCGCTTTTTGGCACCGTGCTGGAGCAGCAGCACGCTGGTGATGTGTTGACTGTTCGGCTGGAAACCGCCACGGGCGAAGATGATATTCGTGCGGTGCTCTGTTTCGTGGTTGATGACGATCAGATTACCTTCGAGGGTGCCAGCGAAACGCCGTCCGAGAGTGCTACCAAAGCCTCCGGTACCGAAGCCGGGAAGGATAAACCCGAGCCTGCAAAGGATGACGCTGCACCAGCTTCACAGATCAGTGCTCCTTCCCCGGCTGAACCTGCAAAAACGGCTGCCCCGGCTACCGCGGCGCCCGCTGCCAAAAAGGCCGAACGGGCTGCTGCAAGCAGCGAGAATGCTTCCCTGCGCGTGTCGATCGAAAAGATTGACCAGATCATTAACCTGGTCGGTGAGCTCGTCATTACCCAGTCCATGCTGGAGCAGGGCACATCCGATTTTGATCCGGTGACTCACGGCAGTCTGCTCAGCGGCATGAACCAGCTCCAGCGTAACGCGCGTGACCTGCAGGAAGCGGTCATGTCGATTCGCATGATGCCCATGGACGTAGTATTCAACCGCTTCCCGCGACTGGTGCGCGATCTGGCCGGCAAACTGGGCAAGCAGGTCGAATTTGAAACGGTGGGCAAGTCTACCGAGCTCGACAAGGGCTTGATCGAGCGCATCGTTGATCCACTGACCCACCTGGTGCGCAACAGTCTGGACCATGGCATCGAGACCCCTGATCGGCGGCTGGCCGCCGGCAAACCGGCCGCAGGCAAGCTGACCCTCTCTGCCAGTCATCAGGGCGGCAATATCCTGATCGAAATCAGCGATGACGGTGCCGGCCTGAACCGTGAGCGGATTCTGAGCAAGGCTCGTGAGAACGGTCTGGCCGTGTCGGATGCCATGAGTGATGACGATGTCTGGCAGCTGATCTTTGCACCGGGCTTTTCAACCGCCGAGCAGGTGACTGACCTGTCAGGACGTGGCGTCGGTATGGATGTGGTCAAGCGTAATATCGCGCAGATGGGTGGGCACGTGGACATTCTTTCCCGCACCGGGCAGGGAACCACCACCCGAATCGTGCTGCCACTGACGCTTGCCATTCTCGATGGCATGTCGGTTCGTGTCGGAGAAGAGGTCTATATCCTGCCGCTCGGTGCCATCAAGGAGTCCATGCAGGTCAGACCGGAAGATATCAGCACCGTCACGGGCAATGATCGCGTGCTGCATGTTCGTGGTGAATATTTGCCGCTGGTAGAGCTTTATCGTGTCTTTGATATTCCCGATGCGCAGCAGGATGTAACCAAAGGCATTGTCATGATCGTACAAAGCGAAGGTCGCAGCTTTGCCTTGCAGGTCGATCAGCTAATCGGGCAACACCAGGTGGTCGTCAAGAATCTGGAAACCAATTATCGGCGTGTTCCCGGCATCTCTGCCGCCACCATCCTGGGCGATGGCAGCGTGGCACTGATTCTGGACATTCCAGCACTGTCACGCTCTCCTCAGGATCGCGAAGGCAGTCACTCGGGCCATCATCGTAGTGCTGCCACGCTGCACTGATCCAGGTGCACAACGGACAGTTATCTTTAATTCTGCCCGCTGGGTCGGGCATATGGGAGTTGAGACAATGGAAGCTTCTGCTATCGACAAGGTACAGCTGGAAGGCGAAGGTCACGAATTTCTGGTCTTTCGACTGGGTTCGGAAGAGTACGGTATCGATATCCTGAGTGTGCAGGAAATTCGCGGCTATGAAGGTGTGACGCGCATTGCCAACGCGCCTTCCTTTATCAAGGGCGTGACCAACCTGCGTGGCGTCATCGTTCCTATCGTTGACCTGCGTTTGAAGTTCGCGCTGGGCAACGCGGACTATACGGCGCAGACCGTCGTGATCGTGCTCAATATCGGTCATCGGGTGGTGGGCGTGGTGGTGGATGGTGTCTCCGATGTGCTGGCGCTGACCGGTGAACAGATCAAGCCGGCACCGGAATTCGGCTCGACCCTATCCACCCACTACCTGATGGGGCTGGGCAGTCTGGATGATCGAATGCTGATTCTGGTCGATATCGAGAAACTGATGAGCAGTGAAGAAATGGCCCTGATCGACAAGGCTGCCTGATCGATTGTATTGGTCATTGAAAGCGCCGGCATATGCCGGCGCTTTTTTGTGTGTGCATAAACAGCGTACTTTAACCTGCGCTAATCCTTGGTTTGTTTCGCGCAAAACATAGTTTGATATGCCCATACATGCCGGCAATTGCTGGTCATCGGATTCATTTGAGGAGATCGATTCGTGCGTAACAACCAACCGGTCAATGACCAGCATTATGTGCTTGATGAACAGCAGTTTCTTATTTCCCAGACGGATACGGACGGCAACATCATTTATGCCAATCCGGCCTTTATCGAGGTCAGTGGGTTTGAGCGTCATGAATTGATCGGAGCGCCCCATAACCTCGTACGGCATCCGGATATGCCGCCCGTTGCCTTTGCCAATCTCTGGAAAACCCTGCGTGATGGTGAAACCTGGACCGGGATGGTCAAGAACCGGCGCAAGGACGGAGGCTATTACTGGGTCAGGGCCACGGTCATGCCCATTGTCGAGCAGGGCCAGCTCAAGGGATACGCCTCGGTACGCATCAAGGCCGATGAGGCCTCCATTGCCTACGCCGAGCGGGTTTATCGACGTATCAACAGCGGCCAGGGCAAGGGGTGGGTGCTGGTTCGCGGGGTCATTACCCCGGCCGGGCCTCTGGGCTGGATGCATCGGGTGAGGCGTATGGCACCGGCTCAAAAGGCAGGCTTGATGGGAGGCGCATGTGCGATCTCATCACTGGCCCTGTTGGGGCTTCTGTTTGCGGATTATCAGTTACTTTCGGCGCAGCAGTCACTGCCGATGCTCATGAGCGCACTTACCCTGGGGACAACACTGCTGACAACAGGCTCCGCGCTGGCGGGCATCCTGATGATACGACGTGCCCAGCGTTCGCTTGACCAGGCTCTTGTGTGCTGTCGACAGATTTCCAGCGGCAATCTTGAATCGACCAGCCAGAGTCAGGATCACCTGATGGTGGCGCTGGATACCATGCGCAAGTGCCTTCTGGGGGTTGTACGTGACGTCAAGGGCAGTGTTGGGGTGATCTCTCCGGCCAGCAGCGAGCTGGCAACCGGCAACCAGCATCTTTCGCGACGCACCGAAGAACAGGCGGCATCGCTTGAGCAGACAGCCAGCAGCATGGAGGAGTTGACCGCAACGGTTGGGCACAACGCTGAGCATGCCAGTGATGCTTCGAAGCTGGCCAATGAGGCGTCGACCGTAGCTGAACGTGGCCGCAGCGAAATGGGAGATGTGGTTAACCGCATGGAGGGGATCACACAGGCCTCGGCACGTATCTCCGATATCGTGGGGGTTATCGACAGCATCGCCTTTCAGACCAACATTCTGGCACTCAATGCCTCTGTAGAAGCGGCACGTGCCGGTGAGCAGGGCAAGGGATTTGCCGTAGTGGCCAACGAGGTTCGCTCTCTGGCCAGTCGTAGTGCCCAGGCGGCGAGTGAAATTCGTGAGTTGATCGATAAATCTTCGGTTGAAGTCCACGCCGGCAGTGAGCTGGTGGCCCGAGCGCAGTCCACCATGACCGATATCGTCGGTGGCGTACATCGGGTCACGACGCTGATGCAGGAAATTTCAGCGGCGACTCGAGAACAGAAAAACGGCATAGACCAGATCGGTCAGGCCATTCAGCGCATGGATGAAATGACCCAGCAAAACGCTGCCATGGTCGAGCAGTCTTCGGCGGCATCTGAATCGATGCGTCAAAACGCCGATCACCTTAATGAAATTGTCAGTCTTTTCAGGATCAAGGAAAGCGCTCACACGCCGATAATAGCTTCAGGCAGGGTAGCTTCCTCGACAAAACACGGAGGAGCGGCCCACGACGGAGAACCGAGAAAACACGCTTCAACGTCGTCACGTACCAGGTCTGGCCGGCCCGGCACCTCTGCTCCTGCAAGGACGCAAGTCGATCGACCGCAGAGCGAGTCGGCGTCCGGGGCAGCAGAAGAGGACTGGACAACCTTTTAATCACTTCAAGTGATGCGGAGTAGAACACGTGACAGAAGTCGCTGAAAGCCGCGATCTAAAACTGACGCATGAGGATTTCGAGCGTGTCAGGCGTTTGATCCACGAGCGTGCAGGCATCGCACTGGCGTTACATAAAAAAGAGATGGTGTATAGCCGTCTGGCACGTCGCTTGCGCACGCTTGGGCTCAATCAGTTCAGGGCCTATCTGGATCTGCTGGATGGCCATCCTGACTCCACGGAATGGGAACATTTCGTCAACGCGCTGACGACCAACCTGACCTCGTTTTTCCGGGAAGCACATCACTTCCCGATCTTGGCCGATCATGTGCGCGCACAAAGCGGCAATATCAAGGTGTGGTGTTGCGCGGCGTCTACCGGCGAAGAGCCCTGGTCGCTGGCCATGACGCTGACCGAGGCACTTGGTTCGAAGGCTCAGAGTGCCAGAATCGTGGCCACCGATATTGATACCAAGGCGCTTGCTACGGCGGCGGCCGGCATCTATCCGATCGCTCAGATCGAGAAGCTGTCGATGGAGCAGCGCAAGCGGTTTTTCATGCGTGGCGTAGGGTCCAGATCCGGCGTGGCGCGCGTTAATCCGGCGCTATCGGCCATGGTGGAATATCAGCAGCTGAATCTGCTGGAAGCACGATGGAACGTAGAAGGGCCCTTTGATGCCATCTTCTGCCGCAACATCATGATTTATTTTGACAAGCCTACCCAGAAACGGATTCTGGAAAGGTTTGCGCCATTGCTGAAACCCAACGGACTGCTTTTTGCAGGGCACTCCGAAAACTTTACTTATCTGACCGATGCCTTCCGGCTGCAGGGACATACTGTTTATGGGCTCTCTTCAGGTCCGGGTTCTCGGTCATGAAATTTCGCGAGCAGGAAGGCCTGGCCAACCACTTTTACTTTGACCGTGATGACAGTCTTGACGCCGTCAAGCTGTTGCCGAGCGAGTATTACGTGGCTTCAAAACCCATGGTGCTGTCGACGGTGCTGGGCTCCTGCGTTTCTGCGTGTATTCGCGACAGTGTCGCAGGTGTCGGTGGCATGAATCACTACATGCTGCCCGGAGATGGCAGCCATGACACCAGCGGGCCGAAACTGCGCTATGGCGAACATGCCATGCGTACCCTGATCGACGAAATCTGTCGGCTGGGCGGTCGTCGTGACAGGCTGGAAGCCAAGGTGTTCGGGGGCGGTATGGTCATTGCCGGTATGGCATCACGCATCGGATTTGCCAATGCCGAGTTTGTCATGGCGTGGCTTGATCGTGAAAACATTCGTGTGCTTGCGCAGGACCTCAATGGTAGCCATGCACGTCGCGTGCACTATCTGCCGGGAACGGGTCAGGTAAGGGTCAGGCGTCTCAACGGTAGTGACACGGTCTGTCGTCGTGAAAAGACGTTGATCAATGCGCTGGTTGAAGATGCAGTTCATCCGCTGGTCGCGGTTGCAGGCATGAAAGGAGCAGGACGGTGAGCAAGATCAAGGTATTGTGTGTTGACGACTCGGCACTGATCCGAAGCCTGATCAGCGAAATCATCAATCAGGAGCCCGATATGGAAGTGGTCGCCACGGCCCCCGATCCATTGGTGGCTCGTGATCTGATCAAACGGACCAATCCCGATGTTTTGACACTGGATGTCGAAATGCCGCGCATGGATGGTCTGGATTTTCTGGAGCGACTCATGCGTCTACGACCCATGCCGGTCGTCATGGTCTCTTCCCTGACAGAGCGGGGCTCGGAAATCACCATGCGGGCGCTAGAGCTCGGTGCGGTGGACTTTGTCACCAAGCCTCAGCTGGGCATTCGCGAGGGTATGGCAGAGTACGCGCATGCCATCACCGACAAGATCCGTGCGGCCTCAAAAGCCAGGCTCAAGGTGGCGCAGCCTTCATCGACCCCCGCGCCGGCCGCGCTTCGTGCGCCGTTGTATTCCAGCGAGAAACTTTTGATTGTGGGTGCCTCTACGGGCGGTACAGAGGCCATCCGAGAATTTCTGATGCCACTGCCCTCGGACAGCCCGGCGATATTGATCACCCAGCACATGCCGGCCGGATTTACCAAGTCCTTTGCTGCACGCCTGGACAGCCTGTGCCGCATCAGCGTGCGCGAAGCCGTACACGGCGAACGTGTACTGCCCGGTCATGCCTATCTGGCACCCGGTGGTGAGGCGCATCTGCGTCTGGTTCGAAGCGGGGCCAACTATGTGATTTCGCTGGACCACGAGGCGCCCATCAATCGCCACAGGCCTTCCGTTGATGCGCTGTTTGAATCTGCCGCCATCAGTGCCGGCAAGAATGCCATCGGTGTGCTGTTGACCGGCATGGGCAAGGATGGTGCTCAGGGGCTCTTGAAGATGCGTGAAGCCGGTGCCTGGACGCTGGCCCAGGATGAGGCCAGCTGTGTGGTATTTGGCATGCCGCGTGAGGCCATTGCGCTGGGCGCTGCATGCGAGGTTGTTCCCATTACCAGCATGTGCGAGCGGGCGCTGGCACAGCTGGGTGGCAACAATCGTCAGGCGCTGCGCGTCTAGCGCGGCATCACAGAATCGTTGACTCGCGCGCGAGCGCACTTATTTGAAAAGGAAAAAACAGACATGGCTGACAAGAACATTCACATTCTGGTGGTAGATGACTTTCCTACCATGCGTCGCATCGTGCGCAACCTCCTCAAGGAGCTTGGCTTTAACAACGTCGATGAAGCGGAGGATGGCGTCGACGGTCTGGCCAAGCTGCGCAGTGACAGCTTTGGTTTTGTGGTCTCTGACTGGAACATGCCCAACCTTGACGGTCTGGAAATGCTCAAGCAGATCCGTGCCGATGACAGTCTCAAGCATCTTCCGGTACTGATGGTGACGGCAGAGGCCAAAAAGGAAAACATCATTGCAGCGGCACAGGCCGGCGCCAATGGTTACGTGGTTAAACCCTTCACCGCCGCAACGCTCGAAGAGAAGCTGAACAAGATCTTCGAAAAGCTCGACAAATAAGTCTGCGGATAGCCATCGGGAGTTAATGACATGACAGCCAATGCCAAACCGCAGAACGTCGATGATACGATCCCGCCGGATCTTATCGCCAGGATCGGTCACCTTACCCGTGCGTTGCGTGACAACATGCGAGAGCTCGGTCTGGACAAGGAGGTCGAGAAGGCCGCCCAGGCCATTCCCGATTCCCGCGACCGTCTGAGCTATATCGCCTCAATGACCGAGCAGGCTGCCGAGCGCTCGCTCAATGCCATAGAAATTGCTCAGCCCATTCAGGACAGTATCGAAAAACAGTCAGCCGAGCTGGCAGGGCGCTGGGATCAATGGTTCGACAAGCCGCTCGAGCAGGCCGAAGCACGTGATCTGGTAGGCGACACTCGTGCCTATCTTGAGTGGGTGCCGGTACAGACCCGAGCGACTCAGAGCCAGTTGATGGAAGTCATGATGGCTCAGGATTTTCAGGATCTGACCGGACAGGTCATCAAGAAGATGATGGAGGTCATCCGCGAGATCGAGCGTGAACTTCTGCAGGTGCTGATTGACAATATTCCCTCGGAAGCCATGCGTGAGCGCGCCAAGGAAGGAAGCAGCAAACCTGCGCCAGAAGGGCTTCTCAACGGGCCTCAGATCAAGACAGAAGGGCGTACTGATATCGTGACTGACCAGTCACAGGTCGATGACCTGCTCGACAGTCTGGGATTTTAATCCCGCTTCCAGCTTATGTTTCGAATAGCTCTCCCACGGGTGGGCTATTCGAGCGATTGTTTTCCCCTCCCTCCTCGCACAATGTCGACCAGTGAGCACAATGCTCTACATGATTTCATGGGGTCGAGATGTCCGGCGACAGCGACGAAGAAAAAACCGAAGAGCCTACGGCGCGACGGCTTGAAAAGGCCCGTGAAGAGGGTCAGGTGGCGCGCTCAAGAGAGTTGACCACCTTTTTGATGCTGGCCGTCGGTGCTGCCGGTCTGGCGCTTTGCATGAGCTGGATGGGCGAGACGCTGTCCGGAGTCATGAGCGATGGGTTGACCTTTGATGCCGATGTGGCGCGTGATCCGACACGGATGATGATCAACATCTCGGCGCTGGGAGGTCGGGCTCTGCTGGCCATTGCGCCCATCCTGGGCATCATGGGGCTGGTCGCGCTGCTGGCCCCCATGGCGCTGGGTGGATGGCTGTTTTCAACCAAATCTCTCAAGGTCGACCTCAAAAAGCTCAATCCAGGCGCTGGTTTAAAGCGCATCTTTTCAAGTCAGGCGCTGGCAGAGCTGGCCAAGACCATCGCCAAGTCACTGCTGATTGCGCTGGTGGCCGCCTATTTTATCTATAGCCATCAGGGAGAACTGCTCGGGCTTGCCGGAGAAAGTATCCAGTCCGCCATGCGCCACATGTTGCTGCTTGTGGTCTTTTGCTGTGCCTTGATTCTGCTGGCCTTTATCTTTGTCATCATCATCGATGTTCCGTACCAGTTGTGGAGCCATACCAAAAAGCTGCGCATGAGTCGGGAGGACATTCGTCAGGAGCACAAGGAGTCGGAAGGGGATCCGCACGTCAAGGGGCGTATTCGACAGCAGCAGCAGGCGATTGCTCGCCGGCGCATGATGAGTGAAGTCCCCAAGGCTGACGTCATTATTACCAACCCGACGCACTTTGCCGTGGCACTGGCCTACAAGGATGACGAGATGGGCGCCCCCCGGGTATTGGCAAAGGGGGCAGATGCCGTGGCGGCCAAAATTCGTGAGCTCGGAGAGGAAAATCGCATTCCCTTTCTTGAAGCGCCGGCACTGGCGCGCTCGCTGTATCGTCATGGTGAGCTGGGCCGGGAAATTCCTGCGGCACTTTATACCGCGGTCGCTGAAGTGCTGGCCTGGGTCTATCAACTGCGCCGCTATCGTAGCGAAGGTGGTCGATCGCCCAAAAGACCCGGCCATATCGAGGTCCCCGAAGATATGGCCTATACCCCGTCGCCTTCGGATGACGATGACAATGAAAACTAATGCCCGGGCGCTGCATGGTCCGTCACGGGCGCCGGACAATCTATCTACCATGACAGGTCATCGCTGACATGAATGCATTGAGTGCACTGTTTTCCCGTGGCGGTCTGAATCAGAGCAGCCAGCTGAAATTTCTGGCCGGCCCCGTTCTGATTCTGATGATCCTGTCGATGATGGTGCTTCCGCTGCCACCATTTCTGCTCGACATGCTGTTCACCTTTAACATTGCGTTGTCGATCATGGTGCTGCTGGTGAGCATGTTTACCACCAAGCCGCTCGAATTTGCCGCCTTTCCGGCGGTATTGCTGTTCTCAACCCTGCTGCGTTTGTCGCTGAACGTCGCCTCGACGCGTGTCGTTCTGCTGGAAGGTCATAACGGCGGCGATGCGGCGGGCAAGGTGATCGAGGCGTTTGCCGAGTTTCTGGTCGGAGGCAATTTCGCTGTCGGTCTGGTGGTGTTCGTGATTCTGGTGGTCATCAACTTCATGGTTATCACCAAGGGTGCCGGTCGTATCGCTGAAGTCGGTGCCCGCTTTACTCTGGATGCCATGCCCGGCAAGCAGATGGCCATCGATGCGGATCTCAATGCCGGTCTGATCGATGAAAAATTCGCGCGTGAGCGGCGTAAAGAGATTGCTCAGGAAGCCGAGTTTTTCGGCTCCATGGATGGTGCCAGCAAGTTTGTGCGTGGTGATGCCGTGGCCGGCATTCTGATCATGGTGATCAATATTGTCGGCGGGCTGGTTGTCGGGGTTGCCCAGCACGGAATGTCCGTTGGTGACGCCGCCCATACCTATACGCTTTTGACCATCGGGGATGGTCTGGTCGGCCAGATCCCGGCGCTGATCATTTCGACGGCAGCTGGTGTGACCGTCTCTCGTGTGAATACCGAGCAGGATGTGGGGCAGCAGTTGTTGGGGCAGCTGTTCAACAATCCTCGCGTGCTCTATCTGGCGGCAGGTGTTATCGGCCTTCTGGGGATCATCCCCGGCATGCCCAACATCGTTTTTTTGCTGTTTACGGCCATGCTGGGTGGTCTGGGCTGGTACCTGAACAAGAAAAAGCAGGAGGCGGCCAGCGTTGAAGAGACTCAGCCGGCGCCTGCAGCCACCACGGACAGCCACGAAGCGAGTTGGGATGATGTGCAGCTGGTGGATCCGCTGGGGCTTGAAGTAGGGCATCGCCTGATTCCACTGGTGGATCAGAATCAGGATGGCGAGCTTTTAAAACGCATCAAGAGCCTGCGCAAGAAGTTCGCTCAGGAGGTCGGGTTTTTGCCGCCGGTAGTGCATATTCGTGACAATCTGTCCCTTCAACCCCAGCAGTATCGCATCGCGCTCAATGGTGTCCTGATCGGTGAAGGGGAGGCCTGGCCCGGCCAGTATCTGGCTATTGACCCTGGTCAGGCGATGGGAACTCTTGAGGGCCGTGTAACAAAGGATCCGGCGTTCGGGTTGCCGGCGACCTGGATCGATGCCGGTCAGCGTGATCATGCGCAGATGCAGGGCTTTACCGTGGTGGATGCCAGTACGGTAGTGGCGACTCATCTCAACCATCTGCTGGGCGAGCACGCCAGCGAAATGATGGGTCGCAGTGAAACCCAGAAGCTGCTGGATCGGTTGACGAAAGAGTCTCCCAATCTGGTCGAGGAGGTCGTGCCCAAGCTGATTTCATTGACCACGCTGACCAGAATCCTGCAGCAGCTCTTGTCCGAAGATGTTTCGATCCGCGACATGCGCACCATCATTGATACGCTGGCGGATCATGGCGCTCATACCACCGATGCCATGGAGTTGACTGCTGCCGTGAGGCTGGCGCTGGGACGTGCCATTACCCAGCAGTATTTCCCGGGACAGGAGCCTGCTGAAGTCATCAGTCTGGATGTGGATCTGGAGAAAATGCTGATGCAGGCGCTCAACAATGGCGGGGCACTTGAGCCCGGCCTTGCCGATACTCTGATTCAACAGGCCGAAACGGCCGTACAGCGTCAGGAGGAGCGTGGGCTTCCGGCCGTACTGGTTGTCCAGCATGGCGTACGCTCGCTGCTGTCGCGGTTTTTGCGCCGCCGTCTGCCGCGTCTGGTGGTGCTGTCTCAGGCAGAAATCCCGGAAGAGCGTCAGATTCGGGTGACGGCCATCATCGGATCGCAGTCATGATCAAGCCCCGGTTTGCTTCGTGGCTGGTCGTGGCTGCCGGATTAATGGGGTCCATGGGCGGCCTTCAGGCCGCGACCGGCGGCGCCATTCCTGTTCAGGTCAACATTCCTGATATGAACCAGAAGGGCTGGGAGTATCGAGTGGCATTGTCGTCGGCGGATAGCGCGCCGGCAGGCAGCCATTTGACCGAGCTCTCCTGGCGTTATGAGCTGACCGCCAATGGGGTATTACCGGAGGCCTGGCTGTGTGCACCTTCAGAATGTGTGGCATTGAAGATGGCGCAGGGGAGCACGGCGGCTTTCAAAGGGATGCCGATCAGTACGCCGCTGTCGCTGCATTTTGTCGTGCCCGGAAAGGGTATGCTCAAGCGTCCTGTACAGGGCGGGGTCGCGCAGATATTCGTTAATTACCAAAGGCAGGATCCGTAACGCGAGGGGATGAGAGATCCGGCAGGACGTCGAGTGATGGCTGCCTGATCATGCCTCGGGGTACTGTTTGATACCATCGCTGTTATTACATCATTAAAAAAGGCCGCGCCATGATCATGGCGCGGCCTTTCGCATATCAGTATCTGGTCTAACGGTCAGCCCACAAGATGAGTACTCGAGCGGCCGATATTATGCTGGCGACCGGTTGGCCCGTACATGGTCATGCCGGCGGCCGTCTGGAGAAAGTTGAGTGCACGACTGTGGAAGTCCAGTCGTCTGCCGATGACAAACCCGTTGAGACGATTACGCTGTGCGGCGGCCTCCGTGCGCTCAATGATACGCTGCCATGTCTCATTGAGCTCAAGCTTGATGGCTGCGCGATCGCTTGTGGCCCGATCCGCTGTCAATCCGCGACTTTCGAGCAGCGAGCTTCTGGCCCGTTCAAGCTGGTCCAGTCTGACCATTGAGGTCCCCTTGTGTTCGCATGTCTGCAACAGGGCTTCAATATCAACCGGATGATGGTCCAGAATCTCGGCCTCACGCTCGAGCAGGTCGATGAAGCGTCCCAGAGCCTCATCGATCTGGTTCAGGATATTGGCGTAATCATTCATCCACGTGTTCTCCAAAGGCATTCAAGAGGGAGAGTGCCTCAGCCCTTGTTCGAAAGCAGTTCCTGTGCGCTTGCGATCAGGCCGTCGGCAATTTTTCCGGTATCAACCTCAAAGCTGCCATCGCGAATGGCCTGACGCAGTTCGTTGACACGTACCGTATCAATGTCGTGCGAGCCATCGTGAGCGCTGGAAGGTACCCAGCGCGTCGCGTCGCTTTGCTCGGTTTTTGCAGGTTCAGGCGTATTAACGCGTGATACCGATACCGGGCTGGCAATGCGGTTGATCGAACCGTTGTTGCTATCGATTTTCATCTAAATGCTCTCCGAAGCGCTCACTCGGGTGAGCTGATAAAGGGGCGCAGGCAAGCGCTGTTGTATCCATTATCGACATCGTATGCGGGTTCTTTAACTTGTTAAGGTAACGAAAGGTGTCGAATGGATATCGATATGTAACGTGGCTGCCTTATAGATTAGTGAACTTCCACTACTCCTTCGCGTCTTGCCTCACCATTGATAACGCTGCCAGAGGGCATTCTAACCCGAACATTTTCACCAAGCCCTGCGTCATTTAACGCCTGGCCACTACTGCTGATCATGAAACCGTTGCCCCGAACCAGCAGGGCTACCTCGGCGCCACGCTGAATCAATACGGGCGCCTTGACCATGCCTGCCTGAATCGGTTGGCCGGCCGCAATGCGTCGCTGTGACACCTGGCCCACCAGCTGCGAGGCATCGGTAATCAAACGGCTGGAAAGCCGAGTCAAATCGCCTTCCTGCCAGTCGAGGTCACCTTCTTCAATCATGTCGCCTGGCATGATGTTGCGGTTGACCACCGGATATTGACCATTGATATGGACATAAGCCTGAAAGTAGCGCGTTTCCGGAGCATCGCCGGGGCAGCGTATGCCGATTGATGTGCGGCCTGAAACCTTGCCGCCGCGCCCTGGCAGAAAAGCAGAAGGAGCCTGACAGGCCATGGCCGCCGCCGGCGACGGCGTGATCTCGATGGACACCTCACCGCTTTCACCGGCGGTCTGCTCCAGCAAAAACCCCTCGATAACGTCATAAATGATCTGTTCGTTCGCCTGGGCTGGTGGGCACACCAGCCACGCGGCCATCAGCAATGCTGCAGCACCATGGCAGTAACGTTGGCGATATGAGCGCAAGGAGGACAGCAGCATGACATGGCCTGTTGTAATCAAACGGTTACCCGGATGCTGTGCATTGTAAATAAGCCGTCAAAAAAGCAGGACGCGAAATAACCCCTAAAAAGCAGCCTTTTCATTCAATGGTGAAGGTTGCGCGCTCTCTATGCTGCGCTCATTCCAAAAGGTAAACGAAAGTAACCTTTGTTGTCTTAATGATTCGTGGTGCAACGGAGTGATTCCCCATGATCGACCGACTCAATGCCTCACTCAACTTTATGCAGCAGTCTCTTAACCTGCGTGCCGAGCGTCAGGAAGTGCTGTCCGCCAATATCGCCAATGCGGATACACCCGGATACAAGGCGCGCGATTTTGACTTCAGAGCCGAGCTGGACCGGGCAGTCAATCAGGGACGGGCAGAGGGGCAGAGCGGGCTGTCACTGAGCATGACGTCAAACCGTCACATTCCGGCGCAGGCCAATGGCAGCGTTGGCGGTATCGACATGCTGTATCGCAATCCGACCCAGCCAAGTCTGGATGGCAATACGGTCGACATGGATATGGAGCGGGTCAATTTCGCGGACAACGCCGTGCATTACCAGGCAGACGTACAGTTTCTGACCAGTCGATTGCAGGGCCTGAAAAATGCCATGCAGCGCGAGTCCTGATAACCGACAGGAGAACCGACAATGAGTCTTTTCAACGTTTTCAACATTTCAGGGTCGGCCCTGTCGGCGCAGTCACAGCGCATGAACGTGACCGCCAGCAATCTGGCCAACGCCGATAGCGTGGCAGGCCCGGACGGCCAGCCCTATCGTGCCAGACAGCTGACCTTTGAAATGGCGGCCGAACCCGGCCAGCAGATTGGTGGCGTTCGCGTCGCCGGGATCAGCGAAGACCAGAGCGAATTCCGCCGTCTTTATGATCCGAAAAACCCGGCCGCTGACGATCAGGGTTACGTCAACATGCCGAACGTGGATACCACGTCTGAAATGGTCAACATGATTTCGGCAGCGCGCTCCTATCAGGCCAACGTCGAAGTCCTTAACACCAACAAGTCACTGATGCTCAAAACGCTGACACTGGGTCAGTAAACCGGATCATCAAGGAGTACATCATGGCATTTGACAGCTCTCTGGTGAGTCGTGTGAACGGCACCAGTACCACTGGCGGCACCAGCGGCATGGGCGCGACCAGCGCCAGCGAACTGGGCGAGGAGTTCATGAGCCTGCTGGTGGCGCAGCTCAACAACCAGGACCCGCTCAATCCGATGGAGAACGCTGAGTTCACCTCGCAGATTGCGCAGATCAATACGGTCAGCGGGATTGACAAGCTCAACGACACGCTCTCGAGCATTACCGGTCAGATCGATGCCTCCCAGAAGCTGCAGGCCAGTGCCATGGTCGGGCGCGGCGTACTGGTGGAAGGCAACAGGATTCAGGTAGGCAAGGACACCGTGTTGCCCTTCGGGATCGAGCTTGATGATGATGCGGCCAAGGTCACCGCCACCATTACCGATGGTTCGGGTCGCACCATCAATCAGTACGATCTAGGCGCAATCAAGGCTGGCGTACAGTCCTTCAGCTGGGATGGCACTGATGAAAGCAAAGCCCGCGTTGAGGACGGTACCTATCAGGTCACTATTGCGGCAACTGATGCCAGCGGCCGGGCTGTGGCTTCGCGGCCGCTGCAGTATGGCTATGTGAGTGGTGTCATGACCAGCAACAACACCACGAAGCTGGATCTGGGGCCCAATATGGACAGCGTTGCCTTCAACGACGTCAAACAGATTCTGTAACGCACACCGGGCGCGGTGTTGCGCGTCCTGATGATCCATCCGGCAAGTGCCGGTGAGACGACTTTCAATCAGAGGATGAACCATGGCTTTTACACAGGGCGTCAGTGGCCTTAACGCAGCATCCAGCCAGCTGGATACCATTGGTCACAACATTGCCAACTCACAGACCGTCGGCTACAAGAAAAGCCGTACCGAGTTTGCCGATCTTTATGCCGGGGCCAAGGCAGGTCTGGGGGTACAGGTGTCTGGTATTACACAGGGTTTCGCCCAAGGTGCACTTGAGACTACCGATCGCAATCTTGACCTGGCCATCGACGGCGGCGGCTTTTTTCGTCTGACTGACGGTCAGCAGGTCACCTATTCCCGTAACGGCCAGTTCCAGATGGATGCCAACGGTTTTCTGGTCAACAACACCGGCGGCAAGCTGATGGGCTATCCGGTCGATGATCCAACTTCTGCCAACCCTGTTGTGCTGGCCGGTGCTCAGCCTGTCTCGCTGCAAGTGGCCCAAGGCGACCTAGATGCCAGCGCTACAACCAGTGGAAAAATGACCTTTAACTTAGACTCTACTGACAAAATAAGAGTAGACACTGAAGGAAACCCAATTCCTTTTAATGCTAATGATCCAAAAAGCTACAATTGGCAGACTTCGCTGACAACCTATGACTCGCAAGGTAATGCTCAGCAAGTAAGTCTCTATTTCGTGAAAACCGATACTAATACTTGGGAAGTCAATACAAGAACAGCACTGGCTAACGCTCCAGAGTTGCCTGACAAAAATCGTGGTGCTACTGGCCTTGCTGCTGATGGATGGCAGGCTCCTTCTGATCCTAACGGCAATGGTGTATGGCAAAAGGTTGAAGGTGAGCGAACGCTTTATGCCACGGTAGAAGGTGCGCAAAATGGAGCAGGAGGTATCGTTAAACAGTATTCAGAAGATACCGGTTCAACCCTGTTAAACTTCGGGTCGAATGGTCAGATTTCCTCTACGAACAGCCGCACTGGAAATATTGATGGTGGCTATAGTGCCATGCCGGAAAATAGCCAGTTTGCCATTCAGGGGGAGCGAGTTAATGGCGCTACCATGGCTATCCGACTTGATGCGAAGAATGGTACAGCACCTGTTACCGCTAATATCGATCTATCAGGAATCTCCCAGAATAGTGGCAGCTTTGTCGTCAAGGAGGCGGGACAAAATGGATATGCTGCAGGTAGTTTGACAGGGATTTCGGTTGCTGAAAATGGCGATGTAATGGGTAACTATTCCAACAACCAGAGTCGTGCGCTGGGTCGCGTCGCGCTGGCCAGCTTTACCAACGAGCAGGGTTTAAAGCCTGATGGCAACAACGGCTGGGTAGCTACCGGCAAGTCAGGACAGGAATTGCTGGGCAGTGCCGGTACTGGTCAGCTGGGGTCCTTGCTTTCCGGAACCCTTGAGAACTCCAACGTGGATCTGGCCGCTGAACTTGTCACTATGATCGTGGCGCAGCGCAACTACCAGGCCAACGCACAGACCATCAAGACCCAGGATCAGATCCTGCAGACCATGGTCAACCTGCGTTAATTTCAGTCTCTGTAGCTCCAACGACCGGCCTCTGGCCGGTCGTTTTTTATGGGCACTACCACAGATGATGAAATACGCCCTTTCTCGTGCCTTTCTTGTGCCTTTAAGAGAGCGCCTTTGCGTGTTTACTAGGCGTCACAAAGGGCAGGCATTCGGTTACATCTGATAATGCCGGCCGCGATCTTCCTCAAGCTTTTCGGAGCGGGTCATGGACAGAATCATCTACACCGCCATGTCGGGCGCCAAACAGAGTCTGGAGCGGCAATCTGCCGTTGCCAACAACATGGCCAACGTCTCGACCAGTGGCTTTCGTGCCGAACTCAGCGCTGCCCGTGCGGTACCGGTCAATGGGCAGGGCTACGCCACACGTGCTGTCACGACAGACTCCACGCCTGGCTCCGACTTTACGATGGGCTCCTTTACGACCACGGGGCGGGCGCTGGATGTGGCCATCAATGGTGAGGGCTGGCTGGCGGTACAGGCCAATAACGGGGACACCGCCTACACCCGCAATGGTGGGTTGCAGGTCGACCCTACCGGCATGCTGATGTCCCAGGGGCGCCCGGTCCTAGGGGAAGACGGCCCCATTATTCTGCCGCTTAACGCTGAAGTGTCGATTGCCGGCGACGGCACCATTTCTGCTCGCGAAGCGGGTACCCAGGCGCAGGCAGAAGTCGGCCGCCTGATGCTGGCCAGTAATCCTGATGGACGCATGGCTCGCCGCGATGATGGCCTGTTTGGCCCTTGGAATGCCCAGGGTGGCCCCATGGCAGCGCTACCTCGTGATGAAAACCTTCAGGTCATCAGCGGTACTCTCGAAGGCAGTAACGTCAATCCGACCGAGGCCATGGTGGCCATGATCGATACGTCGCGGCGCTTTGAAATGAACATGAAGGTTCTGTCGACTGCCGATGAGAACGATCAGCGCGCCAACTCGCTGCTTTCGATGAATTGATTCCCCGGGGCATGACAGCCCTGACCAGATACCAGATGTACACCGGGCGCTGCCCGATGAGTGGAGACAACGATGATTAATGCCCTGTGGATTGCCAAGACCGGTCTTGATGCCCAGCAGACCAACATGGACGTCATTTCCAACAACTTGGCCAACGTCTCGACCAATGGCTTCAAGCGCTCGCGCGCGGTGTTCGAGGATCTGCTGTACCAGAACCTGCGCCAGCCCGGTTCAATGTCATCGGTGCAGACCAATCTGCCTTCCGGTCTCCAGATCGGTACCGGTGTGCGCGCTGTGGCGACCGAGCGCCTGCACACCCAGGGCAACCTGGAGCAGACCGGCAACACCAAGGATGTTGCGATTCGTGGCGATGGTTTCTTTGCCATTCAGATGCCTGATGGCACCAACGCCTTTACCCGTGACGGTGCCTTTCAGGTCAACCAAGACGGGCAGCTGGTCACGGCCAACGGTTTTCCGGTCGATCCGGGTATCGTGATTCCGGCCAACGCGCTGTCGGTATCGATCGCCAATGACGGCCTTGTTTCAGTCACGGTGCCAGGCAGTGCGGCCAGCCAGCAGGTTGGCCAGCTTCAGCTGACCACCTTTATCAACCCGACCGGTCTGGAGAGCATTGGCGACAACCTGTATCTGGAAACCGATGCTTCAGGGCCGCGTAACGACAGCATTCCCGGTAACAACGGGGCCGGCACGATCTATCAGGGCTTTGTAGAAACCTCCAACGTTAACGTGGTGGAGGAAATGGTCAGCATGATCGAGACGCAGCGCGCCTATGAAATCAACTCCAAGGCCGTGTCGACCGTTGACCAGATGCTGGGCCGTCTGACTCAGCTCTAACGGGGAATGTGGATGCACTCGCGTACGGGCAATCGGGGATCAATGATGCGATACATGCGTTTATGGAAGCTGTTTCTGGTGGTGTGCATGGCCATGATGATGGTGGCCTGCGCCCAGATTCCGCGACAAAACGTGGTGGAAGGGCCGACAACGGCGCCGCCTCAGCTTCCGCCGATGCCGATTGCCAACGGTTCGATCTATCAGAGCAACTACACCCGGCCCCTGTTTGAGGATCGTCGGCCGCGTGGTGTGGGGGACATCCTGACCATCGTGCTGAACGAAAATGTCAGTGCCACCAAAAGCTCGGCTGCCAATGCCAGTCGTAATGGTGCGACAACGCTTGGTCTTGATGCTGCACCTCGCGTCATCGGTGGATTACTGGATGGTCAGACCACCAGTCTGACCGGCACCAATACCTTTCAGGGGCAGGGTGGCGCGAATGCGTCCAATACCTTTACCGGCACCATCACGACAACTGTCATGAATGTCTTGCCCAACGGCAACTTCCAGGTCGCCGGCGAAAAGCGTATCGGCATCAATCAGGGCACCGAGTACATCCGTTTTTCCGGCACCGTCAACCCGCGCACGATCACCGGCCTCAATACCGTGCCGTCAACTCAGGTGGCCGACGCGCGTCTTGAGTACTACGGCGACGGCTATATCAACGAGGCGCAGACCATGGGCTGGCTGCAGCGCTTCTTCCTCAATATTTCACCGTTTTAATCGAGGAATTTCACAATGATGGCCATGTTGAAATCCGTTTCCCTGCGTTGTGCGGCACTGCTGTTGAGTGGTTGTATGCTGATGGGACTGGCCTGTCAGGCGCAGGCGGCCCGGCTGGGCGACATTGCCACCTTTGAAGGCGTGCGCTCCAACCCTCTGGTCGGCTATGGCCTGGTGGTAGGGCTTGATAACACTGGCGATCAGACCATGCAGGCCCCCTTCACTGGTCAGTCGGTCACCAACATGCTTTCCGAGCTGGGGGTGACAATCCCGGCGGGCACCAACATGCAGCTCAAAAACGTCGCAGCTGTCATGGTAACAGCCGAGCTGCCTCCCTTTTCGAGCCCGGGGCAAAAGCTGGACATTACCGTTTCATCTGTCGGTAACGCGCGTAGCCTGCGTGGCGGTACGCTGCTGATGACCCCGCTCAAGGGTGCTGACGGACAGATTTATGCGCTGGCACAGGGCAACATGGTTATTCCGGGCATCAGCGCTCAGGCCGCCGGCAGCAGCGTCCAGGTCAACCAGACCTCTTCGGGTCGCATTCCGGGTGGCGCCATCATCGAGCGCACCGTGCCGGCTCAGCTGGCCGAGCAGGGGCGTATCAACCTGGAGCTCAAGGACGCCGATTTCAATACGGCCCTTCGCACCATGAATGCCATCAATAACGCCATGGGGCAGGGCGTTGCCGTTGCTCAGAATTCACGGGTCATCTCTCTGGCAGCCCCGCTGGACAGCGCTTCAAAGATCTCCTTTCTGGCCCGGGTGCAAAACATTGACGTCGATCCGGGCGTGGTAACCCCGAAGGTCATCATGAACGCTCGTACCGGATCGGTGGCGATGAATACCCGTGTCACGCTCAGTCGTGCCGCCATTGCCCACGGCAATCTCTCGATTACGATCGATTCGAACCCCATTATCAGCCAACCGAATGCCTTGTCAGGCGGGCAAACTGCGGTGGTACCCAATG
The DNA here is from genome assembly GCF_002155145.1 of Kushneria konosiri. Classification (NCBI taxonomy): domain Bacteria; kingdom Pseudomonadati; phylum Pseudomonadota; class Gammaproteobacteria; order Oceanospirillales; family Halomonadaceae; genus Kushneria; species Kushneria konosiri. The sequence goes on along the minus strand of NZ_CP021323.1, from coordinate 3,311,935 downwards.
CTGATATCAATGTGCAGGAAGAATCCGGGGCGCTGAATATGGTGAGCGGTGAAGCGGATCTAAGTCAGGTGGTGGACGCCCTGAATCGTCTGGGCGCGACTCCCAACGATCTGATGGCGATTCTTCAAGCGCTGAAATCAGCCGGTGCGCTCAACGCGGATCTGGAGATCATCTAATGGCCATGGACAGTCGCGGAAGTTTTGCACTCGATGTGCAGGGGCTTTCGAAGCTCAAATACAGCGCACGTGACAATCCTCAGGAAAGTCTCAAGGAAACCACGCAGCAGTTTGAAGCGCTGTTTCTGCAAAAAATGATGAAAAGCATGCGCGATGCCATGCCCAAAAGTGATCTGCTTAAAAGCGACAGCATGGATACCTATACCCAAATGCTGGACAAGCAGTGGGCTCAGGACCTCTCCGAGCAGGGTATTGGGCTGTCCGACATGATGGTCAAGCAGCTGTCAAAGGACAGCGCTCCGGGGGCGAACCCATCACCCAACGATTCGCTGGACAGGCTGAGAGCGCAGTCCCGCAACATTCCTTCGGCGCTTGCCATGCCGCTAAGCGATGAGCAATTGAAGCGTAACGCGGCGCTTGAAGCGAGCAGCCAGGTGGTCAAGCCTGCCGAACAAAAGCGCGGGCCGCTGATTGAGGGCTATGCCTCATTGGAAGGTGGCCTGAAAAGCCGTGACGATCACCAGAGGGTCATGGCGGATGTCGCGCCTCACGTGTCGTCGTTTGTGACAAAAATGGGTGCTGCGGCGCGCGCGGTCAGCGAGCGTACCGGTATCCCGCACCAGCTGATACTCGCTCAGGCCGCGCTTGAAACCGGTTGGGGCGCCAAGGAAATCCAGACGGGCGATGGCAAGGCCAGTCACAACCTTTTCAACATCAAGGCGACCGGTGGCTGGAAGGGCGATCGAGCAAGCGTCATGACCACGGAGTTCGAAGCGGGCACAGCGCACAAGGAGCGGGCAGCCTTTCGCGTTTATGACTCGTATGAAGCGGCGTTTTCCGACTATGCACGTCTTTTGACTGAAAATCCGCGTTATCAGCCCGTACTTGATGCCAGTACGCCTGAGGCTGCTGCGCATGCACTACAAAAATGCGGCTATGCGACCGATCCGCGCTACGGCGACAAGCTGGTGTCCATCATGGCTCAAATGCCGAATGACGAGCCCGCCGGTCTGCAGTCTCTTTACGCCACGCGCACTCAGAGCGGTCAGAGCAGTGAGGTTTCGGCAGTCACACAGCGACGGGCAGCCATGGCTTATGCCGTTGAAAATGAAGCCAGCAGGATTTTCTGATTTACCGACATTCGATTGACCATTTTTCTAAAATTTTCCGGCCATTGGCCGATAGTACATGACAGATAACACCCTTTAGGGCGCGTGCGAGGAAACATCATGTCCGGTTCACTGATGGGAACAGCGCTGAGCGGGCTGAGAGCCGCCCAGATCGGCCTGAACACCACAAGCAATAACATTGCCAATGTTAATACTCAGGGCTACAACCGTCAGATTGCCGGGCTTTCCGAAGCAAAGGGCACCAATGCCGGTGGTCTTTTTGCGGGTAGTGGTGTCAGTGTGACCGGTGTACAGCGCCAGTATGAGCAGTATCTCAGCACCCAGCTCAATGATGCCAACAGCGAACTGGGCGCCAGCACGTCGCATCTGGCCCAGATCTCCCAGATCGATAACCTGCTGGCGGACGGCGATGCCGGACTCAACAAGCAGATGCAGTCCTTCTTTGCCGGTATGCAGACGCTGGCCAACAATCCGGCCGATACCTCGGCACGCCAGGCCATGCTGGGTAATGCTGAAAGCATGACGGCACAGTTTCGCGCGACCGACAGCTATCTCAAGAACATGTCGAATAATACCGTGGCGCAAATGGGCGGTATGGTCGATGAGATCAATAGCTATTCAAAGCAGATTGCCACACTTAACGTCCAGATTACCCAGACACAGGCCAAGACCGGCACGCCGCCCAATGACATGCTTGATCAGCGCGATCTGGCCGTCGCCAAACTCAGTGAGCTGACCGCCGTTTCAGTGGTCAATCAGGATGGCCAATATACCGTGTCGCTATCGAGCGGCCAGGCACTGGTAGCGGGCAAGCAGGTGCAGTCCCTGCAAATGATGCCCTCTGAAGATGATCCGACTCACCAGGTCGTAGCGCTCAAGGCCAGCGACGGTAATCTGTTTGAGCTCGATGAAAGCAAAATGACCGGTGGCGCCTTGGGCGGGCTGGTTCAGTTTCGTAGCCAGTCGCTTGAGCCTACTCAGCTGCGCTTGGATCAGATGGCACATGCCCTGACGACTCGTTTAAATGACCTCCAGACTGGTGGTGTTGATCTGGACAACAATGTTGGGAAGGCCCTTTTTACCACCAGTACGCCCGGGGTTGTTCCGAGCAAAGGTAATAGCAGTGACGCCATCCCGACAGTAGTCTTTGCTGGAAGTACAACCACCACGTCTGATCAGGGTGTGGAGGCTAAGGGTATCGACGAAATTTCAAAGGTATCCGCCAGCAATTACAAACTGACCGTTACCAGCAATGGTCCAGTTTTGACGCGCTTGAGTGACAACCAGGCAGTCGAAGCTTCGGCTGCTGGTCTTGTTATTGGCGATACATCAAGCTTCTCTGCTGGGGATACCTTTATCATCAAGCCACTTGAAAATGCGGCCGCCCAAATGAGTGTCAGCAAGGACATGACGCCAGAAGGGGTCGCCGCTCGTGGCAGCCAGAGTGAGGGCGTGCGTGGCAACAGCAACGCGCTGGCCATGGCCAATGCTCAAAGCGAGAACCTGATTAATGGCAGCACCAGTCTGAATACAGCCTATGCCTCTCTGGTCAGTGACGTTGGAAACAAGACCGCCACACTCAAGAGCAGCAATGCCGCTCAAACCCAGATTTCACAGGAGCTTAAAAGCGCGCAACAGTCGGTATCAGGTGTCAATATCGATGAAGAAGCCGCCAACATGCTCAAATATCAGCAGCTTTACAGTGCCAGTGCGCAGATGATCCGAGCTTCCTCGGAGATGTTTGATGCACTGATCGGCATCATGCGTTAAGGGGCATAAAGCACATGCGTATTAGTACCTCAATGATGTTCGAGCGTAGCCAGAACGCCATGCAGGGCAGGCAGAGTGATCTGTCGAAGGTCGGCGAGCAGGTGGCCAATGGCAAGCGTATTGTCTCACCTTCCGATGACCCGCGTGCGGCGTCGCAGTCATTGATTGTAAAGCAGGATCAGGCTGTACAGGAGCAGTACAAAAACAGCCGGGTGACTGCGACCAGCACCTTATCGCTACAGGAAAACACCCTGAATAGCGTCTCCGATTTACTGGTGAGTGCCAAAGGCCTGATCGTCAAGGCTGGTAATGGTACCTATACCGACAGCGATCGGGCCTCAGTGGCGACTGAGCTTGAAGGACTCTATAACCAGATGCTGGGTCTTGCCAATACCAAGGACAGCAGTGGGCAGTACATGTTTGCGGGCTCAAAGGGTGATGTAATGCCTTTCAATAAAGGTGCTGATGGTGCCGTTGAAGCTTATGCCGGTGATACACAGCCGCTAAACATTAAGGTCGATGCGTCACGCGATATGAACGTCAACGCTGCCGGTTCTGAAGCGTTCAGTGTGCCTGCCACCAAAAGTGGTGATGCTGAAAGTACTCTTTTTCGGGTGTTCGAAACAGCAATCGATTCTCTTCGAAAGCCCCAGACTGCAGAAAACCAGAATGAGCTACGTGCCACACTTGACCAGGTTAACCGCCAGATCGACAGTGGTAGTGACAACGTGCTGAAGGTGCGCTCTTCGATCGGCAGCAAGCTCAACGAGCTGGATGTATTAGGGGATATCGGCGACACGCGTAGTATCAGTAACAAGGTCGCAATTTCTGATCTGGAAGATCTGGATTACGCCGAAGCCATCTCTCGTTACACGCTGGGCCAGATTGGACTTGAAGCCTCACAAAAGATGTTCATGCAGACCCAGCAGACCTCGCTGTTCAGCCTGATTCGCTGATATCTGTCACCACGTGTAGTCAAGCCCCCATGTCGTTGCCGACATGGGGGCTTCTCGTTTCACGACCCTTGCATCAAGTTCCCATGGTTGACTTATGAGTCCTGAAAGGGCTCTGGTTTCAGCTCGACGACAGAAGTTCCGTGACACTGACCATTTGGTTAAGGGCGCTTTCAAACATGCGCTGAAAGATTGTCCCCAGCTCCGGGGTCATGAACGTCAAAAGGATCACCCCGGTGGTCAGGGTGATGGGAAAACCCACCGAGAAAATAGAGAATTGGGGAGAGGCGCGATTGAGAATCCCCATTGAAATGTTGATGATCAAGAGTGCGGTCAGGACCGGCAGAGACATTAGAAAGCCGGCCGAGAATATGAAACTTCCCCAGCGCGCAATGGCATCGAAGCCTGCCGGTTCAAGTGCCGTCTGACCGATCGGCAGACGGGTGAAGGTCTCAATCAGGAGTCGAATCATGATGGTATGGCCGTTAAGAGCCATGAACATGAGGATCGCGATCATGTTGAGAAAGCGTGAGAGTACCGTGGTCGTTCCCTGAGCTTCGGGCGAGTAGAACGACGCAAAGGAAAGACCCATTTGCAGGGCAATATAATCACCGGCGGCCTGAATGGCAGCAAAGACCAGGCGCATGACCAGCCCAAGTGCCACACCGATAATAAACTGCTGAATAATGACCATGATCCCGGCCCAGGACGCTGGAGGAATGTCCGGCATGGGGGGAAGTACGGGCGCCACAACCACCGTCAGGGCAAAGGCAAGCCCCACCTTGGCCGTTCGAGGAATCGCCGTTTCACCGAAGATGGGGGCTGTGGCGATAAACGCCAGAATCCTGACGAACGGCCAGAGAAAGGCCGTCAGCCAGGCATCGAGCTGGGCGGAAGTGATCTCTAGCAAGCAGGCGCCCTCTAGCCGATCATGGTCGGGATATTATTAAAAAGCTCTCGAGTGAAATCGGAGAGCGTTCCCAGCATCCAGGAGCCGCCAATAATCAGCGTCGTGAAGACCGCCAGAATCTTGGGAATGAAGGACAGTGTCATTTCGTTGATCTGCGTGGCCGCCTGAAAAAGGCTCACCAGCAGACCCACGGTGAGGGCCACCAATAACAGCGGCGTGGCGATCAAAAGTGTCAGCATCATGCCGCGATAGGCCAGACTCATTACCATTTCCGGTGTCATGGTGCCACTCCCCTGAAGGTCTTCAGGGCGTGGAAGTACGCCCTGACCGTCGTTGCAAAAGCCACCCGGCAGGGCAGCTACATATAAAAGCTTTGTGCCAGCGAACCCATCAAAAGTCCCCAGCCGTCCACCAAAACAAAAAGCATCAGCTTGAAGGGCAGGGAGACAATGGCTGGCGGCACCATCATCATCCCGAGTGCCATCAGAACGCTGGCCACGACCAGGTCGATAATCAAAAAGGGAATGAAAATCGTAAAGCCGATCTGGAAGGCGGTTTTCAATTCACTGGTGACAAAAGAGGGCAGCAGCAGGCGCATGGGCACGTCTTCCGGGCCTTCCAGCGGTGGCATGTTGGCAATGCCGGCAAACATGGCAATGTCGGTTTCGCGCGTCTGGTGCAGCATGAATTCACGCAGGGGCTGGCTGCCGGTTTCGATGGCCTGGGGCATGCCAATATTGCCTTCTGACAGCGGCTGCCAGGCTGTTTCATAGATCTGTTCAAAGACCGGAGACATGACGAAAAACGTCAGGAACAGTGCCAGACCGACCAGTACCTGATTGGGAGGCGAAGACTGGGTGCCCAGTGCACTTCGCAAAAGCCCCAGTACAATGATGATACGGGTAAAGCCGGTCATCATTAAAAGCGCGGCCGGCAGAAAGGCCATGGAGCTTAACAGTACCAGCGTCTCGACGGAGAGACTCCAGGATTGCCCGCCGCCATCCAGTGGCTGGCTGGTCATGGCCGGGAATTCTGCTGAAGCATTCGATGGCAGTGATGCCAGCATCAGCATCAACGGCAGCAGCATTGTTAAAGCCTTGCGGGCCCGGGGAGACAAACGGGACAGGACAGAATGGGTCATGGTCGCCTATCAAAGCGCTGGGACAGCGCACGCTTGAAGCTTTCGGAAAAGGTGAGTCGCGAAGTGCTGCCGTGACCTTCGTATCCAGTACCGTTCACGGGCCCCTGCGATTTGGCCGGCATCTCATGAAGGCGGTTGACGCTGCCCGGGGTGACCCCGAGCACCAGCCATGTATCATCGACTTCCACCACCACAACGCGCTCACGCGCACCGACGCTCTGGCTTGCGACAACGCGAAGAGATTGCCCCTGCAGACGATGTCCTGGCTTGAAGCGCTTGACGATCGTGGCAAGCCCCCAGATCAGCAAAAGTACCAGCGCCAGCCCCAGCGCCGTTTTGCCAACCCCTGCGATGCCCAGACCATTGTCCTGAGCGAAGGCGGGAGATGCTTCCCTGGGCGGGACGGAAACGTAGGCACTGCCAATATGGTCAGCGCTTTTCAGTGCGGCGGCGTCAAACGGACCGTCGGCCAGTGAAGTGTGTTTGCCTGAGGAGGGCGAGGGGGTGACCTCGCGCGTGGGACTGTCGGTCATGGGATGATTTGTCTCGTTTCATTCAAGGGACACGACTTAGCACGGGCGAGGCATGACTTCAACGATTAAGCTTATGAATACGCTCTGAAGGCGTAATGATATCAGTAATACGGATACCGTATTTATCCTCTACCACGACCACTTCGCCCTGAGCAATCAGATAGCCATTAATCAGGATATTCATGGGTTCACCGGCAAGGCCGTCCAGCTCCACGACCGATCCCTTGGCGAGATCCAGCAGCTCGCGGATGGTCATGCGGGTGCGCCCCAGCTCGACCGACAGCGTGACCGGGATTTCCATGATGACATCCAGCTCACGCGATTGACCGTGTGCCGCATTGCCTGACAGAGGCTGAAAAATACGGTCGCTGGCAGGTTCGGCCGGCGCTTCGGCTGAGGCCTCCTCCAGAGAATGCTCCGGTGTTTCACCGGTTTCTGCAAAGGCCGCGCCCCAGTCGATATCGTCCTCGTCAGTGGATGCTCCCTGTTCCTGCATGGCACTGGCCCAGTCATCGGGCATCTCGTCAGACTTGTCGTTAGGTGAATCCGGATTTTTGGGATCAGTCATGATGCGTATTCCTGTGGGCATCGATGGGACGATGGTCGATCAATCTTTTGACGCGCAGACCCTTCTGGCCATTGAGGCTGCCGTAATCGCAGGCCATGACCGGTACACCGTCAACGCGCACGTTGATGTCCTGAGGCAGGTCAATGGGCAGGACATCACCCACTGCCAGCTTCGAGATTTTGCTCAGAGTGGTCTCGATCGTTGTAAAGTCCGCGACCAGCTCAATACTTGAGGATTTCACCTCGCCGGCAAGGCGCTGCATTCTCTCTCGATCTTCTTCAGGATCGTTGCGCTGCAGCGGCCCTGAAAGCGTCTCTCGAATGGGCTCGATCATCGAGTAGGGCATGCAGATATGAAAATCGCTGCCAAAGGCACCTACCTCGACGTGAAAGGTCGTATTGACCACCAGCTCATTGGCGCTATTGGTGATGTTGGTGAATTTCACCTGCATCTCCGAGCGCTGATATTCAAGCTCCACCGGATAGATGGATTGCCAGCCCTCTGCGTAGCTTTCCAGAGTCAGATTTAACAGACGCCGGATAATACGCTGCTCGGTATGGGTAAATTCCCGACCTTCGGACTTGGTCAGAAAACGCCCGTCTCCGCCGAACAGACTGTCCACCACCAGAAACACCAGGTTGGGCGGAAACACGATCAGCGCATTGCCCTTGAGTGGCTTGATCGCAATCATGTTGATATTGGCAGGCACCGGCAGATTGCGCGTGAAATCGCTGTACTTCTGAATCTTGACCGGGCCTACCGTGATGTCTGCCGTCCTTCTGATCAGGTTGAACAGCGCCATGCGAAAGCGACGACCAAAACGCTCATGAATGATATCGAGCGACTGCAGTCGGCCGCGCACCACACGCTGCTGGTTGGCTGGATCGAAAGGGCGTATACGCTTGGTGCCAATGTCCCCGGAACGCGTCTCTTCTTCCTCGCCACTTACACCTTTAAGTAGCGCGTCGATCTCTTCCTGGGACAGCATGTCATCTGCCATGAGGACCTACTGAACAATGAAATCGGTGAAGAGGGCATCGCTGACCGCGACGCTGCTTGTATCGCCATTGAACGGCTTCTCGAAGGCGCCGATCAAAGCCTGTGCCAGAGCCTGTTTACCGGCCGGTGTGGTCAGCTGATCGCCTTGCTGGCCGGTCAGGACCATCAGAATACGATTGCGCACTTCGGGCATCTGCTCTCTCAGGAGGGCAGCGGATTCTTCGCCTTCTGCCTTGAGGGTGATACCGACATAAAGAATACGCCCCGTGCCATCATTGAGGTTCACGGTAAACGGCTTGAGCTCAACGAATACCGGAACGGGAGCCGGTGCGGCCTGCTCGGCTTCGTGTGCGGCTGCGGCCGGGACATCTCCCTTGAGGAAGTACCAGGCGCCAGCAGCACTCGCCAGGCCAACCAGAATGACCAGCAGCGCAACGATAACCCAGAGAAGTTTTTTACTGCCGGTCTTGGCCGGAGGCGTTGCGGTAGATGTCGTCATGGCGTCAGATCAATCCAGTCAGGGTTGAGAACACTTGTTTGTTAATCCGTAACATCATGTGTTCGGGTTGATGCCATGGTACGGACTGGCGCGCCAAACGATGGATCAAATAGCGCGGTCTCATACGGTTATCTCGACGTTTTGAAATTCAGGGCAGTCCGTGAGGCGATTGGGCAATGACATGAAAAAGCCGCGCAGGCAGATACCGGCGCGGCTCTTGAGACTCTTGCTTCAATGCCAGAAAAGCGATCAGGCAAAAAGATCAATACCGCCGTTGAGGGATCGTCCCGGCGGTGCACTGATCGAGATCACATCGGCATCGGTATCAATACCCGTGATGGTGTTCGAAGTATCGCGTGAGGCCAGCGCCCCGGGCGTACGTTCCTGTTGTTGCTGAAATCCGCCCTGTTGGAAATTCCCCTGATCGCTGACCGATGTCTGTCCCAGTTCGATGCCACTGGCGCTGAAGGCATCACGCAGTTGAGGCAGCGCGGCTTCGATGGCTGCTCGAACCTGGGCGTGATGCGAAGCAATATGCAGCTGCGCGCTCTGTTCACCCATTTTCAGCGAGATGGACAGCGGCCCCAGTTCAAGCGGGTTCATGTTGAGCCGTGCCTCACCGCCACCGCGCATGCTGAGATTGATCACCTGACGCTCGAACGCTGAACTCCACTGATCACTGTCCATGGCGGGCAGGGTGGCTGTCGTCACCGCTTGGGCGGTGCCGGCAGCCATGGTGTTGGTGCCTGACTGGCCGGTCAGTGCCGTCAGGCTGCTTAGCGGGTTGTCGCTGGCGCTCGGAGCGCTGGCCTGTTGACCGAGCTGGGCACCAAAGGTGGTATCAGGGCCGGCGCTACCTGCTCGAGAGACCAGCCCTTCGCGCTGAGAAAGAATCTCGCCAAAAAGACGGTCGCCTCTAACGCTGTCCTGGTCACGGCCCTTGAGATTGGAAAGCGTTGTATCAAGGCCTGCGCTGTCACGACCTCGCAGGCCCTGTTCGAGCATGGCACCTCGGCCAGGCAGTGCGTTGTCACGACCGCCACCAGCAACGGCCGTTTTTTGCGCCGATGCGGATGGCATGACAAAACCGGTGTCGATCAGCGCATAAAGAGCGCTGGCATCGTCGGTTTGTTCATGCTCGGTCAGGCGTTTGCCCTTGTCATGGGCCGCGTCAGCGCGGGTCTCTCCACGGGCAGAAATTGTCTTGTCCGTTTTTGACAGGAGATTGCCGGCACGTTCAGTGTTGAGCGCCTCGAGCGAGGCTCGATCACCTGACAGGGCTGCAAGTCTGATCTGACGTGAATCATTTGCCCCTTTGGGATCCGACGGTGCTGGACGGGTACGGTCCACACCAACACCTTGCGTTAATGGCGTTTCATCAGTTCGCGTGCTTTTTCCCAGCTGATTGCCCTGAAGCTGCTCGAGTGTACTGGACAGTGTCTGGTTTGAAGCGTTCGTCTGTAGCGGTTTGCGACCTTCAGCGGTGACATCCCCCTGGCCCTGAGTCAGGGTGGCAGTTTTTTTATCAGCACCGGTGTCATCCGCGCGGCCCTGACTTCGAGACGTTGCAGTAGCGCGACTATCCGAGGAAGTAGCTTCAGTATCGCTTTGGCGGCGCGCTTTTGTATCGCTCAAAAGTGCACCAAAGCCGTTGTCACCCTCGCTGCCCCGGGCATTGCCGCTATTGGCGCTGGTAGGGGCCTGAGAGGTGACCTGGGCATTGATTGGCGTCAACATGTGTCATGTTTCCTGACAGAAAAAACGTGATTAGAATCCACCCAGCGCGGAGGTAGCCCGGCTGGCATATTCATCGCTCTGGCGTTGCTCGAGCTTGTTCATGCGGTGCTCTGCTTCCTGACGGCGCCGATTGATCAACACGTCATAGGAATTCACACGCTTTTGCTGCTGCTGCCAGTTCGTCATTCCCCGCGTGATACGCCCTTCATGCTGGTCGACCTGCTGACGCTGATGTTCGATGGCACGGTCAAGCGATGACAAAAAGCGCTGATAATTCTGAATGGAGGCCATGGTCAGTCCACGCTGCATGGCCTGTTCGAAACGACGCAGGTAATCGTTGCGATAATCGCTCAACATCTCGAGCTGTGTATGGCTTTGCTGATGCGCCGAGCGCAGCTGGCCCAGAAGCTTGGCCGCGGCATCTCGATCGCCTTCAGCCAGCTCGATCAGCATTTCAAGTGATGAGTGATTGGACATGGTCCCCTCGGTATCGATGACTGTCTTGTGGTCGGTGTCCCATGCGCTATGAGGTGAGAAGTAACTTGAGCCCCTCTACCGAATGCTCGACATCGGCTCGCTCACTCATGCGCTGCTGCAGGAAGGCTTCCAGTGCCGGGTAGAGCCTGATGGCTTCGTCCAGCATCCTGTCGCTCCCTGCGGCGTAGGCTCCTACGCTGATCAGATCGCGGTTACGCTGATAGCGTGACAACATCTGCTTAAAGTATTTGATGCACTCGAAATGTGGTTCATCAATAAGCGCTGTCATTGCACGGCTTATTGATGCTTCGATGTCGATGGCCGGGTAATGTCCGGCTTCGGCAAGTTTTCGGGACAGCACAATATGGCCATCAAGAATGGCACGAGCAGCATCGGCGATCGGATCCTGCTGATCATCCCCCTCCGTCAATACCGTATAAAAGCCGGTAATGGATCCCTTGCCCGGGGCGTCATTACCAGCCCGCTCGACCAGTGCAGGCAGTTTGGCAAAGACCGAGGGCGGATAGCCCTTGGTAGCCGGGGGTTCACCGATGGCGAGAGCAATTTCACGCTGGGCCATGGCGTAGCGGGTCAGGGAGTCCATGATCAACAGGACATTCTTGCCTCGGTCGCGGAAGTCTTCAGCCAGACGCGTGGCATAGGCGGCGCCCTGCAGGCGCAGCAGCGGTGACATATCAGCTGGCGCGGCCACTACGACAGCACGACGCTGGCCTTCAGCGCCGAGAATGTTTTCGATGAAGTCCTTGACCTCGCGGCCACGCTCACCGATCAGACCCACGACGATGACGTCGGCCTGGGTATAGCGCGCCATCATGCCCAGCAGTACGCTCTTGCCCACGCCGGAACCGGCAAAAAGTCCAAGGCGCTGACCACGGCCGACCGTGAGCAGGGCATTGATGGCCCGGACACCCACATCAAGCACTTCCTCGATGGGGGCCCTTTGGAGCGGATTAAGCGTTGGGGCATTGAGCGAGACGTTGTCGGGCTCGACCAGCGGGCCGCGCCCATCCAGCACTCGACC